>JAGXLE010000107.1 GCA_018334855.1 Desulfobacterales bacterium
AAAAAGGAAGGTGGTTCTGCTGGTAAATCTTTCACGCTCTTCGTTTGGCATTATTTACCTCCTTACTGAAAATGGTTCATTAAAAAAAGGCCCAAGCGATTAAGATTAGAAGCAAAGAAGCTTACTAACAACAGTGATGTTATGTTCAGGTCAGAGAAATTTGTTTTTCGCTTTTAGTAACAGTTATAACGTGCCGCGTCAAGAATATTAAACTATTAAGCACCCGATTTTTCGACAGGTTAAAAATTTCCGGCCGCTGACGGCCTCCATCTGTCAGATCAGGTAGCGAAGGAGGGCAACCACAGCCATTCCGGTAAGTATGGCCCAGACAAAGCTTCTGCCCCGAATTGCTACAAGCAGGGTGGGAAGGGCGGCCCAGAGGAAATAATTCTGGGCGGATATATGCAGTTCTCCCTGCGGTGCAAATAAAACCGGGGTGAGCAGGGCGGCCAGAACGGCTGCCGGGATCAGCCTGAGCCATCTGGCAAGCACCGCGGGCAAAGGCCTGGAAGACAGGGCCAGTACGGGTAAAACTCGCGGTCCGTAGGTGACTGCCATCATACCTATTATTATTAGAAATATTTCTTTTTGATCCATGTCTCAACTGCCAGTCCTAAGGTTGCGGCAATCACGGTGGCGATTATTACACTGCTTTGGCCCAGCCCGAGCAGGATCAGGGCCAGGGAACACACACCTGCTGCAACAGCGGTAAACAGAAATAGCAGGCTTTTTACCTGCCATACCAAAAGTACGATAAACATGGCGGGCAGTGCAAAGTCGAGGCCTATGGGCCGCATGTCGGAAATAAGGCTTCCGGCAAACAGTCCCATACAGGTCCCTGCCAGCCAGGCGCTCTGGGCAGTGACATTAATCGCCAGTGTCTCTTTTTTTAAAGGCCTGCCCCCGGTAAAACGGCTGGAATGCAGGGCAAAGGTTTCATCAGTGAGCTGGAAGGAGAAAAAGGCCTGCTCAATCCGGCTCCAGGATCTAAGAAAGGGGGCAAGCGATGCCGACATTAAAAGATGTCGCAAATTGACCATAAATGTGGTCAGGATCACCGTGGCCGGGCCGGCTCCCGAGGCAAGCAGGCCGACTGCAATAAGCTGGGCAGAGCCTGCAAAAACCAGCAAAGACATCATAGCAGTGTTAAATCCTGAAAGCCCGCTTTTTTGAGCCAGCACTCCATATGCAAACCCGATAGGAAGATAACCCAGGATAACCGGAAGGCTCTGTTGCAGGGCAGATAAAAGCCAGCCCGGCAGGACAGTATTTGTGGACAGGTCTTTATGAAACTTCATATTCGTTTTTTTGTTGCCTGTTATGCCTTTCAGGCCTACATTTAATGTGCTATGAATATAGCTTTTTACGCTGATAGATATCAATTCAAAGCTTTAGAAAATAGATACAGGTTGCGGAAAAGTCAATTCTAATCGTTTCGTAGCCGCAAAAGATTATAAGACTGTCTGCATACAATATTAAGGATCTGTAAATGCTGTCCATCCTGGCGTTTGTACGCAAAAACCTTCACTGGATGATGATCGTTGTAATTGTTCTGGGGCTGGCGAATCTAAGGATATTCGGCGGCTGGGAACTTCCCAGGTATCTTCTGGTCGGGATCGTGATTTTTCTTGTTATTTTTCCGGTGATGATAAATACCCGCTTTGACGAACTTTTTTTCCATCTCAAAGAGCCCCGGCCGATTTTCTGCTCCTTGTTTCTCAATTTCATCATTTCACCGTTGATCGCCTGGATAGGGGTGACAATTTTTTTACAGGGGCGTCCGGATATTGCCTCTGCAATGTTTCTTATTTCGCTTGTGCCTACCAGCGCCATGAGCGCGGCCTGGACCGCCTTTTCCGGAGCGAGAATGGCCACAGCTCTGTATCTGATTCCTGCAAACCTTCTCTTTGCGGCCTTTATCGGCCTGCCCTTTATTTTCCCGCTGCTCGTGGGAGACGACGTAGCAGTAAACAAGCTTGCCATTGTCAAGAACATCCTGCTGGTCTTTTTAATACCCCTGATACTGGGTGATGTGACCCGCAGAGTCATTGTCCGGTTAAAGGGCATGGATACCTATCAGAAACGTATCAAGCCGGAACTGGGTGGCATTTCCGGTCTCGGGGTGCTGTTGCTTATTTTTCTGGTAATGTCTCTTAAGCGAAACGCCGTACTGTTAAATAACCTGGACATGATCTGGGTAATTGTTATTCCGGTAGTTTTGTACTATCTGCTGATGTATGTATTCGGTATTTCCTGGAGCCTTTTTCTGGTGCGCAGGGGTGTGCTGCCGGGAGAAAAAGCTGTGGTGGTAGTATATACGTCTGTGGCCAGGCATATAAATATCTGCCTTGCCCTGGTGTTAAGCACCTTTCCCATGGAATCGGCTTCATTGATGATTCTGCTGCTGGTTTTGTGTTATATAGTCCAGGTGCCCACCATTGCATTTTATGCCCAGCACCACGGGCAAAAACTGGCCGCCATGCCGCCGGGGCGGTCCTCGGGAACGGATTGAGTAAGGTCAGATCTATTCACTGCTTATTTCCGGAAACAAAATCCGCAATCAAATCGATATAAATGCTGTAAAGCTCAT
The DNA here is from genome assembly GCA_018334855.1 of Desulfobacterales bacterium. Classification (GTDB taxonomy): domain Bacteria; phylum Desulfobacterota; class Desulfobacteria; order Desulfobacterales; family Desulfosalsimonadaceae; genus Desulfosalsimonas. Next base: position 2,591 of record JAGXLE010000107.1, read on the forward strand.
CAGGGCTGGATTCATATATGTCCTGCAGTATGTTTATTCTGCTTATCAGTCCTTCAAGCAACCCAAAAGCAGTTCCCCAAAGTATAAACATTAATTTTTCTGCCCGAATGTCTGAACGCATGCTTCCATCATCAATACCTTCCCTTAATACACCGAGCAATAATTCGGAAATTCTGTCGTTTATCCGCTGGCACTTTCTGGAAAAAAACCGGCATCAGTATCAATTTCTTTATGAAAGTAGTATTTTTTGGTTTCAAATATTCGGTTGAATTCCAGAAAAACCGGATCCTGCATGAAGAAATCAAAATATGAGCGCGCAAGTGATCTGAGCTTTGAAATACCTATGCCGTCTATTTCCAGCGCTTGATCAAGTGTGAAGATTTGTCTAAAGAAAATGGAAACTATGCTGGAAACATAAACGGGGCGTTAAAGACAATTTTGCAAAAAAATTGTTTGACAGATTTATACAGTTATTCTAATTTTTGGCCGATTGTTTAAATTTTTATTCGAGCGTTTAAATTTTTATTCAAGTTTATTCTTTTGGTTTTATTTAAAGTGGAGGAATAATGAAAAAAAATAATTTCTTGTGGGAATATGTGCAGTACTGGGCAGAGACGGAACCGGAATTTCCTGCTCTTCATTACGAAAACAGCACTACTTCTTATGGCGAGCTGGACAGGCTCACGGAAATCATGGCGCAAAACCTGTATCAGGCCGGAATAGGAAAAGGCGATACGATTCTTACCATTCTGCCTTGTTCAAGTGAGTATATAATGATGCTTTTGGCAGCGGATAAGCTTGGCGCCATAATTGTTCCAATGGATGTTAAATACCGTTCGGACGAGCTGAAACGATTTATTGGCCACGTTAACCCCGCTGCAGTGGTAGCTACTCCTGCCGGGGACGGCTTTGATATGGCGGCTGAATTAAAAAATTTGCAGGGTGAAATTAAAAATTTTGATAAAATTCAATGGATTCTTACAGGTTCAGTTGGTTTCGGCATGTCATTTCAAAGCCTGACCGAGGCCCCGGCAAAACAGCCAGGAGATGAAGCCTTACAGCAGATTAAGCGTTCTCAGACTTTAGAAGATGGCATGCTCATTGTCTTTACAGGCGGAACGACCGGTGTGCCGAAGGCAGCTTTATTGTCAAAGCAGAATGTAGCTGCCATGGCTGCAACAGAGGCAGAATTGATCCAAAAATATCTGCCTGGCAGGATCAAAACCATTGCCGCTTTACCACCCAGCCATGTTGGCGGGACTGTTGAAATGATTGGCATGGCGCTTGTCGGGGGGTATGAAATTTTCGTTCATGATACCTGGAGCCCCCGGCAGGTGCTTGAAACTACGGAGAAAGAAAAGATTCCCCTGATGGGCGGGGTTCCCACCATGTATTCAATAATGCTTCTGTTGCCGGATCTTGAAAATTATGACCTTTCGTCATTGGCATTGGCGATTTTATCCGGTGAGAAAGTCGATACCCAGCTGATAGACCAGATTCGCGAAAAAATGTGCAGGGATATAATCATCGGCTATGGCAGCACGGAAGCCGGTGCAGAGGTCACCTTTACAGAGCCGGACACTGAAAAGGGTTTACTGGCTGAAGGGTACGTCGGAAAGCCCTTGGCAGATGTTGAAATCAGGATAGCAGACACGGAAGGCAACCCTTTACCCGCAGGGGAAAAAGGTGAGGTTCAGGTAAAAAGTCCGTATACAATAAAAAGTTACTACAAGATGCCAGAGGAGGATGAAGCCGGCTTTACCGAAGACGGCTTCTGCAAAACCGGTGATTTAGGGGTGCTTGATGAAGACGGCGGCTTATATATAATTGGCCGTTTAAAGCATATTATCCGCGTAGGCAGCTATACAGTTACGCCCTCGGAGGTTGAGGAAGTGATTTACCAATCCGGCACTGTGGCCATGGCTGCTGCCATTGGTGTGCCTGATCCGGTATATGGTGAAGTGGTCTGGGCAGTAGTCTCTCCGTTGGAGGGAAAGCAGGTCACTGAGGAAGATATTATTCAATATTGCCAGAATCACCTGGCCAGGTTCAAGGCTCCGAAACGGGTTCTCGTAAAACAGGATTTGCCTGTTACCCGGATCGGAAAGGTTGATCGGGCCAGGGTTCAGAAGGAAGTTGTTGAGCAATTATAAAAATATAAAATCAATAATAAAAACCAGACATAGAAAGGATATAGCAATGACAAACAAGGTGACTTATGAAAGCCGGGATTCAATCGGCACCATTACACTGAATAATCCTGAAAAATCAAATCCTCTATCTTTGGCGGTACTGCGTCAGCTGATCGATTATTTCAGAAAAAGTGCTTCAAATGGAGATCTGTGCGTAATCTACAGGGCTGAAGGGAAAAATTTCACTTTTGGCGCAGATCTGAAAGAAGCTTATGAAATGCTTACTGATCCGGACCAAAAGGCAAAAGCTGCCGAAAATGTTTGGGCATATCAGGAGTTGACGACAGCGATGCTCGAACATCCTGGCCCTATTATCGTCGGCTATCACGGATGGATCGTCGGTGGTGGTTTTGAGCACACTCTTGGTTGCGACCTACGCATAGCAGCCGATAATACCAAAATCATGCTCCCGGAACTTGAAGTGGGGATTTTCTTTTCCAATGCCTCAACCAAAATTTTGCCCCGCATTATAGGTGAAGGAAGAGCAAAGGAATTGATGCTGCTCGGAGATGTTGTCAAAGCAGACAGGGCCCTGGAAATCGGCCTGGTCAATCGGGTTTGCGCACCTGAAGAATTGGATTCCCTGCTTGGTGAATATGCACAAAAGCTTGCGGGCAAAGCCCCGCTGGCCCTTAAAACTGCTAAGCGCCAGATAAATGAATCTCAGGAATTTTCCATTGATCATGCCCTTTACAAGGAAGGAAGGGCAATGATTGATACCGGCCAGTCAGATGAGGCCAAAAAACGCATTGGGGCGTTTTTTAAGAAATGATAATTTCAAGAAAAGCAATGCTGCTTAAAGCGGCAGGTCATAAAGCCAGGATTAAATTAAGAA
>JAGXLE010000108.1 GCA_018334855.1 Desulfobacterales bacterium
GAGGAGAGCATTGATTTGTTTAACTCGAGCCTGGCGGCATTACTGTCTGCGGGGTCGTGTTTGAAAGTTTCAACGTCAAACCATTTTTTTGCATCTTCGAGCAGTTTTTGTCTTGCAGGTTCTGTAATATCGGGCAGCAGCCTGTGGGTGGGCAGGATGATCAGTCCCTGGTCCTCTACTGCGCACAGATACATCATGATAAAATTGGCCGGATGGTTTTCATCAAAATCCGGGGTGTTTTCCCTGACCCATTCTCTGTAGTCAAGGGCTGTTTCATAACGGTGGTGTCCGTCTGCAATAAACAGTCGGCGTTCCTTTAAGGCCCCGGTTACCTCCCTGCATATTTCAGGATCGGTGATTCTCCACATGCGGTGGAAATGGCCGCTGTCATCAGAAAATTCAGCTTCGGGCTCTGTTTTCAGGGCTTTTTTCTTCAGCGTCGACAAAATGTTGTTCTGATCCGAATAAACTGAAAATATGTGGCTGAAATTGGCATGGCAGGCCTTTATCAGCTCCAGTCTTTCTGACTTCACCTTGGAGTAAGTCTCCTCGTGAGGCAGAATGACCCCGGATTCAAAATGTTCCAGGCGCACGGTCCCAATCAGTCCGAAACGGGTTACCGTCCGGCCGTTTACGTTAAAATCTACAGATGTCAGGTAAAACCCCGGGGTTTTATCCCGGATGAGCACGCCTTCTTTGAGCCATTCATTAAAATCTGCCGCAGCACGTGTATAGGGGTTGTCAGTCCCGGTATCCTTCTGCGTGGCTTTCGGCTTGTCAAGCCGGATAACATTGAAGGCATGGCGCCGGTAATAGCCTTCCTGTTCATCGTCTGAAATTACGTCATAGGGCGGTGTCACCACTTCGGACAGGTCATTGATCTTTTCCGGGTTATACCGGATTCCGCTAAAGGGTAATATCTCTGCCATATCAATCCTTTGTTTTATTTTGTTTATCCGGTTGCAGGATTTTTTACGAATTATTAATTTGATTATAGACAAGTAATTATTACAAAACAATATTCTTCTGTCAATAGAATTCTTTTCATTTAGAAAAGACTACTATATAAATAGGATTGAAATTTATACAGAAAAAAAGTGTTGACATTGTTTTTTATTTATATTATGATATCACTACATTATATGTAATTGCATCAAATTACTCGAAAAACTATCGATTATCTGCCTGTTGAAACAAGATTTCAAAAAGGCTTTTTTTGTATTTTTGTTAGATGGACTTTGTTTGTATATAATTTTTTGATTTTATTGATTATAATATATATAGAGGAGGAAAAAACATGAACGATGAAATGCCGGAACCCGTAAAAGTTACAAAATCTTATTATGACAGCGATGACGCCCATAACTTTTACTACACTATATGGGGCGGGGAAGACCTGCATCTAGGAATTTATGAGTCGGAAAACGATACAATATTCGAAGCCAGCAGGCGAACGATCCGGCACATGGCCGAGCGGTCAAAACTTGCAGGCGGCAAGGCCCGGGTCATTGACCTTGGGGGCGGTTTTTCAGGTTCGGCCCGTTATCTTGCCAGAAATTACGGCTGGGAAGTGGTTGTGCTCAACCTGAGCGAAACAGAAAACAGGCGCGGCCGGAAAATGAACAAGGAACAGGGGCTGGATCACCTGATAGAGGTGGTGGACGGAAATTTTGCCCAAATTCCGTATCCGGATCAATCTTTTGACCTGGTATGGTCCCAGGACGCCATTTTGCACAGTGACAATCGGCAGAAAGTTCTCCGGGAGGCCTGCCGGGTGTTAAAGCCGGGCGGTGAAATGATTTTTACAGACCCCATGCAGGCAGATGATTGCCCCGAAGGCGTGCTGGACCCCATTTATGAGCGAATTCACCTGCAGTCTCTCGGATCTCCGGGGTTTTACCGGGATTATGCAAAACAGCTCGGTTTTGAAGAGGTGAGCTATGAGCCGCTGGATCCACACCTGACTACACATTACGGAAGGGTGTTAAAGGAGCTGGAAAGCCGGGAGCACGAACTGGAAGGTGTGGTAAGCCGCGAATATATAGAAAATATGAAAAAAGGCCTCAGGCACTGGGTTGAGGGCGGCAAAAAGGGCTACCTCGCCTGGGGAATTTTCCATTTCCGGAAAAAATAGTTTAACGCAGATATTGGACTTTTTACGAAGCCATCATATTTAAATTCGCAAAAGCTGAAATAAGACCTAACTTTTTATTCAGGAAGCTGTATTTCAGGTTTTTTAAAAAACTTATAATAAACAAGTTCAAGGAGGAGAAAACATGGCTGTTGATTTGGGAAAAATGGCTGATCTGCTTATAGCGGGCAAAGTCGAAGATGTAAGCAATATGACCCAGGAAGCAATCGATGAGGGGCTGGACCCCCAGGAGGTTTTGGAAAACGGACTGATAGCCGGCATGGACGTGGTTGGCCAGCGATTTAAGGCCTGTGAAATGTTTATTCCGGAGGTGCTGCGCTCTGCCAAGGCCATGAGTGCGGGCATGGACAAATTGCGCCCGCTTCTGTCCGAAAGCCAGGCCAAGGCGGCCGGCACCATGGTTATCGGCACGGTGAAGGGCGACCTTCACGATATCGGAAAGAACCTGGTGGCCATGATGTTTGAGGGCGCCGGATTCAAGGTCGTTAACCTGGGAATTGACCTTGACACTCAGGTTTTCGTGGACGCGGTCAAGGAACATAAGCCTGATCTTTTGGGCATGTCAGCATTGCTGACGACTACAATGCCCAGGATGGGAGAGGTGGTCAATGCATTAAAGGAAGCCGGCGTCCGGGACCAGGTAAAGATCATGGTCGGCGGCGCCCCGGTAACAGGGGAGTTTGCCCAGGAAATCGGGGCCGATATTTACGGTGCAAACGCGGCCAGTTCCGTGGACAAGGGAAGAGAAGCTGTAGGAAAATAACCCTCCGTATTTTTAATTCTTTTGGCCGCGGCTCGGGATCTTTCTTGTTGACCGCGGCTTTGAGTTTGCAGACGGAGGAAATCGAAATGTGTAAAACCCCCTCTGCATCAAGCAAGGGGGGAACGAATAGGAGATAGACCATGGAATCTATAATGCCCGATATGCAACCAATGAACCAGACCGTTCAGGAAACCCCGCAGTTCCGGGTCCTGACAGAAGATCAGATCGAACAGATCTACTTTGCTGCCCTGGACGTACTCGAGCGCATCGGCTCCCGGGTCCACCAGGATGAAGCCCTTGAGCTGTTTCGCAGCAGCAATGAGGCTGTTGTAAGCGACGATAAGCGTGTGCGGGTGCCCGCCTCCCTTGTGGAACGTGCCCTGAAAACCTATCCGAGAAAAATTACCCTGCAGGGCAGAAACGGAAAGCGATCGGTTGCTCTTCAAAAGGATCACGTTTATTTCGGCACCGGATCGGACCTTCCCTTCACCTATGACCGCAAAACAAGCGAACGGCGGCGTACCACATATAAAGATGTGGTGGATGCAGCCCGGATAGTTGATTATTTACCGAATTTTGACTTTTTCATGTCCCATGGCATTGTCGGAGACGTGCCGAATCCACAGACCTATGACCGTCACCAGTTCATGGCCATGCTCGAGGGATGCACCAAGCCCATGGTGGTTACAAGCGTGGACGGTGAAGGGCTGGAAGACCTGTGGAAAATGGCCTGCCTTTTCCAGGGCGGAGAGGAGGAATTCCGGCTGAGTCCCATGTTCGTGGCCTATATCGAGCCCATCTCACCGCTGACAAACGACCGCAGTGCAGTGGAGAAACTGCTGTTTGCCGCTGAAAAAGGAATTCCGGCCATGTATACCCCGTGCCCTAGCTCGGGCGCGACAGCTCCGGCCACTATTGCCGGCATGCTGGTCCAGTCCCTGGCCGAAACCCTGCTGGCCGCAGTCATGTGTTATCTTAAGAAACCGGGCATGCCGCTGATCATGGGCGGGGTGACCACAGTGATGGACATGCGCACCACCACCTATTCTTACGGAGCGCCAGAGCTGTCTCTGGCATCTGCGGCAAATACCGATATTTCCAAGTGGCTCAACCTGATCATGTTTTCTACAGGCGGATGTTCGGATTCAAAGTGGGTGGATGAACAGGCGGCAATCGAGTCGACCCTGAGCCTGCTTACCGCATATCTCTCAGGCGCCAACCTGGTCCATGACGTTGGCTATATCGACTCCGGAGTAAACGCCTCTCTGGAAAGCCTGGTCATGAACGACGAGATTATCGGCATGGTGCGCCAGGTCGGCAAAGGTATCCGCACCGATGACGAAGGGCTTGCCTTAAAGGTTATCAATGAAGTGGGTCCCGGCGGCGAGTTTGTCACCCACGATCATACCTACGAAAACTGGCGGGACTGGTTTTTGCCCAGACTCATGGACCGCTCCGATTGGGAGACCTGGAACAGCGAAGGCTGCAAGACACTGTCGGATAGGGTCAATGATGAGACTCAGCGGATACTTGATACCCATGAGCCCCAGCCCATTGATGAGGCCACCCAGAAAGCGCTCAAGGAAATCATCGATGCGGCAGAAAAGCGCCATTCCAAATAACCGACAATATCCGGCCCCGGACAACTGTTTTTGTCCCAGGGGTTTTGGCAAGGCCAGATAAGGAGAATGAATATGAGCTTCAGAACAAATTACACGGTAAATAAAACCCCCCGGTTTTCGCTGCTATCAGAAGACCAAAAGGCGCGCATATTCCGCGGGGTGATCAAGACTTTAAACGATACGGGCGCAAAAGTGGTTCACGAAGAGGTGCGCGAGCTTCTGGCCAAGAACCGATGCAAGGTCGACGGCAACCGGGTGCGCATCCCGCCGGAAGTCGTGCGTGACGCCCTGTCCTCCCTGCCGCCCACCACCACCATATACAGCTGGGACGGCCAGGAGGAAATGTGTTACGTGGAGCCGGGCCGCAGCTATTTCGGCCCCGGGCCCACGCCGCCGAATTTCATTGACACCGAGACCATGGAGCGGCGACCGTATCAGCGCAAAGACGCCACCATCGTGGCACGGGTTTGCGATGCGCTGCCCAACATCGGGTACGTGCAGTCGCTGGGTTCCATTGATGACGTGACTCACGCGCTTTCAGATGTTTATGAATTTGCAGACATGATCCAGAATACGCGCAAGGTGATCATGAACTGGGCCTTTAACGTGGAAAACGTCAGAGACGAGCACCGTATCGGCATTGTCATGGCCGGGGGCGAAGAGGCCTTTAAGCAGCGTCCCAACTTCATTCATTACAGTGAGCCCATCAGCCCGCTGACCAGTGATTTTGATGCCATCGGCAAGTGCTATTACTGCGCCCAGCACCGGATCCCGCAGGTATATACGCCGTGTGCCATCGGCGGAGCCACGGTGCCTGCCACTCACGCCGGGCAGATCATTGTGGCCATGGCCGAGTCCATGGTCGGTGTGGTGGTATCACAGCTGTTAAACCCGGGTACATGCATCATCATCGGCGGCGTGCAGTCGATTCTCGATATGCGGTGCACTATTTATTCCTACGGTGCTCCCGAACTGGGCATTATGAGCGCGATGTTCACGGAGATGCTAAATTACGTTGGCCTGCCCATGTACTCCACCTCGGGGTGCACGGACACCAAGAAGATGGAGCTTCAG
>JAGXLE010000109.1 GCA_018334855.1 Desulfobacterales bacterium
GGAAGTGCCTCTTTTGTTTGAGACCGGCATGCAGGAGTTTTTCGATTACGTCATCATGGTTGCCGGCGAACCGGAAAACCGTATCAGGCGGATTATGGAGCGGGATAACGTAAGCCGCCGGGAGGCCGAAGCGCTGATGAAAACCCAGATGCCGGAATCGGAAAAACGCAGGCTTTCCGATTTTGTCATTGATAATAACGCAGGTTTTTCCGAAGTGTATGACGAGGTTGACCGCATTTATGCAAAACTGAAGGCGGCATGTAAAAAAACAGATTAAAATGGTTGACACGTAAATATTTATGTCTTAAATATTAATAAAACGTACCTGCCTTCTGGACGTTTGCTATCTGTTGTCGCGATTCCTTCTGAAACATCTTAAATCAGGCCCCTTATTACCTATTTTTTAAAATACATAATTATGCAGCGGGCTTGCAAAAAGACCCTACAGTTTGAGTTTGGTCCGGCTATTGTTTCCGGGGGCCTTTGCGCAAAATACCCGGTGCTTGTATGCGGCAGAAAAAATAAACGTCGATTGTTACCTCACCAATCGATCAGGACAAAAAATGGAGAAAGAATAGGGAATGGTATTAAATGAATATTGTTGAACTGAAAAACAAAAAAATTAATGAACTGACCAAGATGGCCAAGAAGTTTAACATTGACAATGTTGGCCGGATGCGAAAGCAGGAGCTTATTTTTTCCCTTCTGCAGGCGCACATTGAAAAAAACGGTTTGATCTACGGAGAGGGCACCCTGGAAATCCTGCCGGACGGATTCGGATTTTTGCGGTCCCATGACTGCAATTATCTTCCCGGGCCTGATGATATTTACGTATCGCCTTCCCAGATACGCCGTTTTAATCTCAAGACCGGCGACACCGTCTCTGGCCAGATCCGACAGCCCAAGGAATCGGAGCGCTATTTTGCTCTTCTCAAGGTAGAGGCGATCAATTTCGAAGACCCGGATGCCGCCAGGGAAAAAATCCTGTTTGACAATCTTACCCCGCTGTTTCCCGAAAAGAAGGTCAAGCTGGAGCGCGAGGCAGATAATTATTCCATGCGGATTATGGACCTGATGACCCCGCTTGGTTTCGGACAGCGGGGACTGATCGTCTCCCCGCCGAGAACCGGCAAAACCATGCTGCTCAAAAACATAGCCAACAGTATCATCGCCAACCATAAAAATGTCATGCCATTTGTCGTTTTAATCGATGAACGTCCGGAAGAAGTTACAGACATGCAGCGATCCGTGGATGCCGAAGTGGTAAGTTCCACTTTTGACGAGCCGGCCGAGCGCCATGTCCAGGTGGCCGAGATGGTGGCCGAGAAAGCCAAGCGGCTGGTGGAGCATAAAAAGCATGTGGTAATTTTGCTAGACTCCATCACGCGCCTGGCCCGCGCCTACAACATGACGGTCCCCTCAAGCGGCAAGCTGCTCTCAGGCGGTGTGGACGCAAACGCTCTCCACCGGCCCAAACGGTTTTTCGGGGCGGCCAGAAACATAGAGGAAGGCGGAAGCTTGACGGTTATTGCAACGGCTCTTATTGATACAGGCAGCAGGATGGACGAGGTTATATTCGAGGAGTTCAAGGGTACCGGCAACATGGAACTGCACCTGGACCGCAAGCTCTCGGATCGCCGCATGTACCCGGCCATTGACATCAACCGGTCCGGTACCAGAAAAGAAGAGCTGCTTCTTGACACAGATACGCTAAACCGGGTATGGATTCTGCGCAAGCTGCTTTCACCCTTAAATCCTATTGACAGTCTTGAATTTTTGCTCGATAAGATGAAGGGCACAAAAGCCAACAAAGAATTTCTGGATGCAATGAATTCATGATGGCTTCGTAAAAAGCCCGAAAACCTTGAACCTTGAACCAATATGAGGTATGTGAAATGAAAAAAGACATTCACCCGCAATATCAGGATACCGCCATCCGCTGTGCATGCGGAAACGAAATCACGGTGGGTTCGACCCGCGAAAATATTTCCGTGGAAATCTGTTCCCAGTGCCATCCTTTTTATACAGGCAAACAGAAGCTGGTTGACTCCGCAGGAAGGATTGAGCGGTTCAGGCGAAAGTATGCCAAATATCAGCAGGGCGGCAAGAAGTAAAAAGGCCTTTATAGTTAATGTTTGAACGTCTAGAGGGCATAGAAGAGCGTTATTCAGAGTTGGAAAGCCTGCTTTCCGATCCGGCAGTTGTCTCAAACCGGGAGCTTTACCCGAAGTACGTGCGCGAACACGCGGAGCTGGGAAAAATCGTGGAAGTCTACCGGGACTACCGCCGTGTGCTCGGCGAGCTTGAGCAGAGCAGGGAGCTTCTATCAGATTCAGACCCGGAGATCAAGGAACTGGCCAAAAGCGAAATTGACAGTCTCAATTCCCGCCTGGAGGAACTGGAAAAAGAGCTCAAAAAACTTCTGATCCCGAAGGATCCCAACGACGAGAAAAACGTGTTTCTCGAAATCCGGGCCGGAACAGGCGGAGAAGAGGCCAGCCTGTTTGCCGGGGACCTGTTTCGCATGTATTCCCGCTATGCTGAATCCAAGGGCTGGGAGGTTGAGATCATTGATGCTCACTGGACCGATTCGGGCGGATTCAAGGAGGTCATTGCCATGGTAAAAGGCAAGGGAGCCTTCAGCCACCTGAAATACGAAAGCGGCACCCACCGGGTCCAGCGGGTGCCCAGCACCGAAGCCCAGGGGCGTATTCATACTTCCGCGGTTACTGTGGCGGTTCTGGCCGAAGCCGAGGACGTGGAAGTCCATATCGATCCCAACGATATAGAGGTCGATGTTTTCCGCTCCAGCGGTCCCGGAGGACAGTCTGTCAACACCACGGATTCCGCGGTCAGGCTCACCCACCTGCCAAGCGGGATGGTGGTTACCTGCCAGGATGAAAAATCCCAGCACAAAAACAAGGCAAAGGCGATGAAGGTCCTGCGCGCCAGGCTATATGACCGGCAGCTGCAGGAACAGAACGAAAAGATTTCCCGGGAACGAAAAAATCAGGTGGGCAGCGGAGACAGAAGCGAACGAATCCGGACCTACAATTTTCCGCAGGGCCGGGTCACAGATCACAGGATTGGATTGACCCTTTACAAGCTCGAACAGGTCCTGCAGGGCCAGCTCGATGAAATAATAGACGAGCTGGCAGGATATTACCAGGCTCAGGCATTGCAGAATGCAGAACCACAAGTCGCGGAAACCGCAAACCTGGACCGTTCTTGATGCGCTTCAATGGACGGCCGGGTTCTTTGACTCCCGCCATATAGACGCGCCCCGACTTACAGCGGAGCTTCTTCTTGCAGAAGTGCTGGGGCTTAATCGTATCGATCTTTATATCAGGCACGATCAGCCGCTTTTAGATAACGAGCTGGCCAGATACCGGGAGGTGATCCGCAGAAGGGCTAAAAGAGAGCCTCTGGCCTATATTCTTGAGAAGAAGGAATTCTGGGATCTTGAATTCATTGTTGCCCCGGAGGTTCTTATTCCCAGGCCCGAAACCGAGCACCTTGTGGAAGCAGCCCTGGAACGGCTGCCCGAAGATGCCGATAATATAAAAAGGGTGATCGATCTTGGTACCGGATGCGGTGCGATCGTGGTCAGCCTGGCGGTTTACCGTCCGCAGAACCTGTATTTTGGAGTGGATCGTTCATATCGTGCAGTAAGGGTTGCAAAAGAAAACGCAAAGCGCAATGATTCGGGCCAGCGCCTTCATTTATTTGTTGGTGACTGGCTGGAACCCGTAAATTCAGGGGCCTGCGGGTTTGACATGATTGTATCCAATCCGCCCTATATTCCATCGGCGCAGATCGACAGTCTTGAACCCGAAATACATAATTTTGAACCACGGCTTGCTCTCGACGGCTTGGAAGACGGACTCTTTGCTATCCGCGCAATTATAGATACCGCGCCCCGGCACCTTGACAGTGGCGGATTCCTGTTAATGGAGATAGGATATGATCAGAAAGATGCCGTGACCACGCTTTGTCAAAAGACAGGCTGTTACAGGGATATCGAATTTGTCAGAGACTACGGCGGCCATAACAGGGTCGCGGTACTCCAGAAAAGATAATAAAGCTATTGCGGATGCAGATATCATCTGTTATAGGTACGCAATTTATTAATTAACGACACACGTCTTTTGACCGGCTGCTTCGGTGCTTTTTTAAAGTCTGCGGCCGGGAGGATAAAGACGGTGGACCAAAAACCGAAAGCAAAAGGAGAGGTGCAAATGGCTTATGTTACAATGAAAGAACTGCTGGAGGCGGGAGTGCATTTCGGCCACCAGACCCGGCGCTGGAACCCCAAGATGAAAAAATACATCTTCGGAGCCAGAAACGGGATCTATATTATCGACCTTCAGCAGACGGTAAGGATGTTTAAAACCGCCTACGACTTTGTGTCCGAAACGGTTGCCGGGGGAAAAAGTGTTCTTTTTGTGGGCACCAAGAAACAGGCCAGGGAATCGATCTATGAGGAAGCCAACCGCTGCGAGATGTTTTACGTGCACAACCGCTGGATCGGCGGGATGCTGACCAATTTCGCCACGGTGAAAAAAAGCATCGAGAGGCTCAATCACTTAAATACAATTGAAAACGACGGAACCATTAACATGTACCCCAAGAAGGAGCGGGTACACATGTTAAAGGAAAGGACCAAGCTCGACAATAACCTCGGCGGCATCCGCTCCATGAACGCTCTGCCCGGGGCCCTGTTTGTCGTGGATCCCAAAAAAGAAGCCATTGCCGTACGCGAAGGCATCCGCCTTGGCATACCGGTGGTGGCGATAGTTGATACCAACTGCGATCCTGATCTGATAGATTATGTGATTCCGGGCAATGATGACGCCATCCGCTCCATCCGGCTCATTACCTCCAGGATTGCCGATGCGGTTACAGAAGGCGCCCGGCGGCGCGAGGAAAAACTGCAGGCGGAAAAGGACAAGCAGGCCGAAGAAGCAGCGCAGCAGGGCGAAGGAGCGGTCGAGCGGCATGTAGCATCCGGCGATGAGCAGGAGGGACCGGTGGTCGAGGTAATCCGCAAGGCTTCCTCCGGCAGCCAGACGGACAAGACCGGGCCGGCGGAATCAGAAAAATCCGAAGAAGCTGCAAATACAGGAGAATAGTGATGGCTACGATAAGTGCAGATATGGTAAAACAGCTCCGGGACCGGTCCGGAGCCGGGATAATGGACTGCAAGGAAGCCCTTAAAGAGTGTGAGGGCGAAATGGACAAAGCAGCTGACTACCTGCGCAAAAAAGGTCTGGCAACAGCCAAGAAAAGGGCCGGAAAGGTGGCCGCAGACGGGGTTGTCCAGTCCTACGTCCATATGGGCGGCAAAATCGGGGTGCTGGTTGAAGTCAACTGCGAAACCGACTTTGTTGCCAAGACAGATGAATTCAAGGAATTTGCCAAAAATATTGCCATGCACATAGCGGCTTCCAGTCCGCTGGGTGTGGTTCCCGAGGATATACCCGAGGACGTGGTCGGCCGGGAAAAAGAAATTTATCGCCAGCAGGCCCTTGACATGGGAAAACCTGAAAACGTGGCAGAAAAA
>JAGXLE010000110.1 GCA_018334855.1 Desulfobacterales bacterium
TCCTGGCACTGTCTTTTTTGGCAGCCACCATGTGGGAGGTTGTTGACAGGTAATACACGCTGTCGCCCGGCTCCAGCTCAAAAACGTCCTTGTCGATCTTTGCCACCACGGTGCCTTCCAGGACGAATATAAACTCCTCGCCTTCGTGCACGGATGTTTCCTGGTCCGGGTTTTCCTCCAGATCCACGATCAGGGCCTCCATGTGCCGGCCCTGAACTTCCGGGGCCAGGCTCCTGTAGGAATAAAGCTTTCTGCCCCCGGGCGAAGTCGACCGGGAGGCCGGTTTGCGCTCATCCTTGCGGGTGATCGAGTAAACCCTGCTGCCCGCACCCGATACCAGGCGGGAAAACGCACTGTCTAACGCCTTGGACAGCTTTACCAGGGTCCCGAGCTGGGGCTGGATCTCGTTTGCTTCGATTTTGGCCAGTGTGCTAACATCAAACCCGGTCAGACTGGCCATCTTTTCATGGGTAATCCCTTTTTCCTCCCGAATACCGCGGATCCGGTCGCCTATGGCCTCCACATCCACAGATCCGGCCTGCCCGGAAATCTCTCCTGTCAGCACCTCGTATCGGTCTTTATAACGCCTGCCGGAATCTTGATTACTGACCATGCGCTCACTCCTTTGGCTGATTTGCCGCTTGAATCAAATTGCATCTACCTTTCAGGCTCTTACCTAAATTGAGGTCTTATTTTTTATTACCAGAACCCGCCATCCCCGTCAAACCCCAAAAAGGGGACAGATCTATTTTTTGGGGCGGCCTCTTCAAAAAATAGATCTGTTACCTTTTTGGGTGGCTTGTCAGATATTTGCGGCTGTGTTATTAAAGCAGTTATAGAATGTTCACCCGAAAATAAAGGAAGATATTATGGCTGATAATCAATACCAGACATGGCTGTGGGAACAGCTCGGGCACCGCACCATAGAAAACCTCAAAAAAAACGGCTTTGCGGGAAATTTCCTGTCAACAGCAGAGGAAGCCGGGGAATTTGTTACGGAAATGGTCAGGGAATACAACAGCTTCGGCTTCGGCGGCTCTGCAACGGCCAGGGAGCTGAATCTGCCGGAAAGCCTGAAGCAACAAGGCAAAACCGTATACGATCACTGGGATCCCCAGCAGGATGAATCAGATCTTACACTCAGGCTGAAACAGGGCCGCTGCGACTGCTTTATATGCAGTGCAAACGCGATTTCCGCCACCGGAGAAATAGTAAATGTGGACGGGGTAGGCAACAGGACAAATGCCATGACCTTTGGCTGCCCCAACGTGGTAATTGTTGCCGGCATGAACAAGGTCGCACTGGACATAGACGGTGCAATCCGCAGAATCCGGGAGATCGCGGGCCCCATGCGCGCCCGCAGCCTGAACATGAACACGCCCTGCGCGGAAACCGGCATATGCACAGACTGCAATTCCCCCCAGCGCATATGCAGGATCACCACTATTCTGCACAGAAAACCCATGATGACCGAAATAACGGTGGTGCTGATAAACCAGGCGCTGGGGTTTTAATCAGGCTTGATAAGCCTTGAAGTATACCTGCTTGACTTAACGATTTTTAAAACTATTTTCATAATTAAAACAAAAACAGATATAAAAATTGCCTGACAATGGCGCTCTTTAGCACAAAGGAACCTATTATGGATAATCTGATTATATCCAATCCTGAAATAATGATGGGCAAACCTGTAGTTAAAGGGACACGGATAACGGTTGAGTTAATTTTGGAAAAAATCGCCGCGGGTGAGTCGGTCGATCAAATTTTAAACGAACACCCCCGATTAACAAGGGAAGCCATCCATGCCGCTTGCGCTTTTGCCGCCGAAGCCCTGAAAGCTGACGTTATATACCCCGTGGAAGAGGCTCATGCGTAAATCTCCTTCTGGATGAAAATATAGACAAACAAATTGTTGAACATTTAAGAAATGACGGCCATGCCATTTCAAGACATGCGGCTGAAATGTCGGGATGTTTTACTGTTATCTCCCGGAATAGAATCAGGATACGAAAATTTTCTTCATCCCAGAAAAATACCAGATAAACTGCCTATATACCGGGCCACCCTGGATCACTCTTCATTCCTGGCGTATGGTTAATTATTCCATACGATTTTTGTTTGAAAGGCATGAGAACAGGCTGCATCCTCTGAAAAAAACAGCCGGGCATATCAGGGCCCGGCTTGAGGAAATCGACTCTGTTTATAAAAAATTATGCGCGGCGACGTGCCCTTTCTGCCCTGATCCCTGCTGCTTTTCCGCGGATATCTGGTTTGACTTAAAAGATCTTTTGTTTCTGCACGCATCCGGGCTTGCCATGCCTATCAAAGATCCGGGCAAGAAGAAAAACTCGCCCTGCAGCTTTCTTTCCTCAAACGGCTGCACTATTGCCAGGACCAGCCGCCCGTGGCTCTGCACCTGGTACCTGTGCCCGACGCAGAAACGCCGCCTGGAAACTAAACAGCCGGGATTTTTGCATCGGCTGCAGAAGCTGACAGCCGAAATCACCGCTCTTCGAAAACATCTCGAGCAATGCTTTATTGAACTTACGGGGACTGAATAATATTTAGTATAATTTCATGATTTTTCCTGCGAAAAAAATCAAAGATCCGGGGCTTTGTCAAATCTGTCTTTATATGTGAAAAAGGTAAGATCCTCGCTGAACCTTTGGCACAGACGCATCAACAACGCGGAACCGCCGACGATCACGTAATCTGGTATAAAATCGGCTTCAGCGACCAATGGCGTATTTGTTTTCGTTTAATGCAGCATAGAATCGAAAATCCTATCCCCTGGTTCTGATCCAATTTGCTATGGCGTCTGCAAATTGCAGCAGATCCTCAAGCCTCTGGAGATTTCGATAGATTTCATCCCAGTCAAGTCCCAGGTATCCATGGACAAAAATATTGCGAAATCCGGCTATGGGTGCAATACGCTTGGCAAACTCAGCATCAATAATATTTAACTCTCCTGCACGAATAATAGCATCATGGGAGTCAACAGGCTTTTTGGCTTTTTCAAGAGAAATTATGCGGTTGCAGATATCTATGCAGCACTGGGCCGCCACTTCAAGGTTGCGCTCTACAATGTCGCGCAGATAAGGATCTTTATCAAACTCATCTCTGCTTTTTTCCTTCAGGGGATCTAATCTGGCCAAGCGTTCCCTGAGTTCGTCCAAGCGCTTTTCTATACCGCTGAACTCTGGCTGCATGTCCATTCTCCTTGATAATCTGCTGGCGGGCCATTTTTAAAAACGGCAAAGCATCGAAATACAGCCCCATGATGCGGGCTTCGAATTCCACCCGGGTGTTAATATTCCTCTCATAAAGGATTTCTCCTTTGGATATAATCGCAAAGGCCAGATCAATGGGTGCATTCTGCAGCAACACCAAATCAATTCGGCTCGTTCCCAACTGCCTGGACAGTTCCGAGGCAAGCCCGGACCGAATTGCTGCAGAATCCCCCTGCCGGTCAACCAGGGCAGCAAAGTCGTAATCGCTTTGAGGGCCGGCGGTGCCGTCTACGCGGGAACCGAACCGATAAAGCATCGCCACTTCGGGATAGTCATTTTCTATGATGTGCCTGATCATTTTTTCTGCTTTTCCCATCATGAAACAAGATGCTTACAACTGTTCAATTTTTAAATATTTTTATCACAAACCGCCTTAAGATGTCCCCGAATTTTTCAGCCTGGAAATGAAATGCCGGCTGATTTCATCCCTGGAAATCTTATATCCCGGACTCAGGTGCGATATGTCGTCATCAATGATATCCTCCACGTAAATCAGAGCCATTGAAATTCAATTTCCTGAACCGATTATCAAACAGCAGCCGCCTGATCCACACTTCCCGTATATAAGGGCTGTCATAACATTCAAATAAAACCCGGATATCATCCACATCCCCATATTTAAGCACTGTTTCCACAAAAAGATCAGGCTTTACATCCTTTGGTAAAATCTTGCCTGAATAACTCCAGAAAAGGTTCCTGGCTTTCATCTTTTCAAAAAGATCGGCAATACGCTGATCCATATGTTTATCCCTTTTACAACTATGCGATTTTTTACTATTTCTAGCATAAACCACCTTTGGTGTCAAAACAATTAAAAACTATTCGCAGGAGTTTTCAAAGGGTGGGATATCAAATGCGGCGACACTATTACCGTTTATCCCCGGCGGGAAAATGCGGGAACCTGTCACCGGTTTTCATGCGCCCTTGTATACCCCTCTTGATATCCGCCGGATCAGATTTTTACGGTGCAGGGCAGCAATTGGACTTATCGCCTGTGTTTAAAAAATATAAAAAGAATTCCCGGCTTTTTGTAAAAAATGTTTTTAAACAATAATGGCGCTTTCTTTCAAGTTTTTTTGTAGGGCGTCTTTTTTAAAGATTGACCTGTGAATATTTCTTTCTTACTATTATGTAAGAAATACTTTTAAAGTAAGGAGATGTGAAGATGAACTCTGCCACAGTAACCAGCAAAGGTCAGGTCACTATTCCCAAATCAGTAAGACAGGCTTTGGGACTTTATCCCGGAGACAGAATTGAATTTTTAATCCATGAAAACGGCGAGATAACGCTACAGCCGATAAAAAAAAGAGCTGATGAGGTTTACGGGATGCTCAGGAAACCCGGCCGAAAACCCGTGTCTGTAGAAGATATGAACGAAGCGGTAAGAAAAAGATTCAGAAAACAGGGAATCAAATGAAAGCGCTTGACACCAACGTGCTTGTCAGGTTCCTGGTATGTGATGATGAAGCTCAGGCGCAGAAAGCATACAACCTGTTTAAAGCCGCAGAAAGACGAAAAGAAAGTCTGTTTGTTCCGATGCCGGTGACCCTGGAGATTATTTGGGTCCTGGATTCAGTCTACGGAGTCGGCCGCAGGGAAATACTGGAAACATTTAAGACCCTTCTTGCAATGCCTGTGCTTGAATTTCAATCTCAGCATGCATTAAGGCGCTTTATCAGCATGGCCGAAAAGTCAGGGGCTGACCTGGCGGATCTGCTGATTGCCTGTGCAGCCGAGGATGCAGGATGCAGCCGGGTTCTTACCTTTGACAAAAAGGCCTCGGGGTGTGAGTTGTTCGAACTTATGAAATAGCCCGCTTGCTCAATTTTCGCATTCACCTTCTTAAACGTCAAACCAATTAGAAGTATATTCTTTCTCAGGGACCGAGCCCTGACAGGAACCGAGCCTTGCATTTGACGAAAAAGCCGTCAAAGAGTATTATGCCCTGACAATAAATGACTCGCCGCCAACATCACAGAATTGATATATAACCCGGAGCTTGCCTGAAATGGCCGGATCAGCATCGAAGAAAAACAGGACAAAACGCAGGGGCCAGAAGAAAAAAGACTTCCGCCAGCACTCGGCACAGCAGGCGCGCCTGGAAAAAGCGGAATTTTATTTTGAGAGCGCCCATTGAAGACTATATCCTGGATATTTTAGACCGCAAGATCAACATGTTTGAGATGGTCATCGGCGAAATAGACATGATCATGGGCCGTATGCGGGGAGACAAGGATTTTGCGGATACGATTTACGAGATCTGGGTCGGTGA
>JAGXLE010000111.1 GCA_018334855.1 Desulfobacterales bacterium
GGGATCTTTATGCTCGTGGTGTGGGTGCTTGTTATCGTGGGACTGATTTACCTGATCAAATGGCTGGTCCAGAGCACAAAAACAGAGCCGGGCGGCTCCGGTTCCCCCAGCGGTTCCGGCAGCGCACTCGATATTCTCAAACAGCGCTATGCCAGGGGCGAAATCGACAAGGCGGAATTTGAGGAAAAGAAAAAGGATCTTCTCGCATAAATCCCCGAAAGGACGGATTTCGTACTACTGGCGCTGTACGATAAAAGAAATTATCCGGTTGCCTTCGACCTCCTTGACCGTGACCACGAACTTGCCGACTACGATTTGCTCCTGCTCGCGGGGGATACGGCCGATCTGCTCGAGGATGTATCCGGTAAAGGTTTCATAAGAGGCCGATTCCGGGATGTTCATACGCAGTTTTTCATTTACGGTCCGGACATCGGCAGAGCCGAGAACCAGCCATTCCTTTTCCCGGAGCTTGACCACCGGCGGCTTGACAATATCGGTTTCATCCACGATATCACCCACAATGGCCTCGAGCACGTCTTCAAGCGTGATCATGCCTGAGACCTCCCCGTATTCGTTGACCACGATGGCCGCATGCTCCTTTTTGCGCTTGAACTGGTTGAGAAGTTGATCGAGTTTCTTGTGCTCCGGCACGAAATAAGGTGCCCGCATGATTTTTTCGATGCCCTCGCTTCCTTTTGCACGGACTTCCTGCTTGAACAGGTCCTTGACATTGACCAGCCCCACCACGTGGTCGATGTCCCCGGAGATTACGGGAATCCGGGTAAAGCCGGATTCAAGGATCTTTTCCAGATCCGGCTGTTGGTCCTTTTCAAGGACGAACATGTCTGCGCTCGGCGTCATGATCTCGGAGACATTGACGTCATCGAGCCTGATAACGTTGTAGATCAGTTCGCGCTCCTCGGGGTTGATCTGCCCGCCTTCCTGCACCACATCCACGAAGGTTATCAGCTCATCCTCGGTGACAGGCGGGGCCCCGCGGGCCGCGCCCGCCAACCTGGGAACGAAGTTTAAAAGCCAGATCACCGGAAAAAACAAAAAGGAAAGCCAGAACAGCGGCAGAATCACAACCCTGCCGATGGCCACGTTGTGCTGGGTGGCCAGGGTCTTGGGAAAAATCTCGCCAAAAACCAGGATCAGAAAAGTCATGATGCCGGTGGCAATGCCCACGGCATTGTTTGAGAAATACTGCATGGTCACGGCTGTTGCCAGAGACGAGGCCCCGATGTTTACCAGGTTGTTTCCTATAAGAATCGTGGAAAGCAGCCTGTGGGGCTCTTCTTTCATCCGGAAAAGCAGCTGGCTGGCCTGTCCGCCTGACTTTGCCAGATGCCGGGCCTTTGTCTTGCTTATGGAAAAAAGCGCGGTCTCAGAGCATGAAAAAAAGCCTGAAAGTACGATCAACAGGGCCAGTACGACAAATTGTGCTGTCATGTTTCCTGCTCCTGTGTCCCGCCGGAAACGGCAATATTGGGTTCGGATTTAAAATGCAGATCCCGCTGCGGATATGGGATCGTGATTCCATTCTCCCTGAAAACCTTGTCAATGTCAAAGCGTACATCTGTTTCCACGATCAGAAACCAGTCGATATGTGCCCAGAACCGCAGCTTGAAAATCAGGGCGCTTTCGCCGAAATCGGAAAACAGGACTTCAGGATGCGGCCGACGCAGAATGCGCGGGTGCTGATAAGCAACCTCTATTAAAAGCCGTCGCACCAGCTCAATATCCGAGCCATGGGCCACGCCAACCTGCACGGTCCTTCTGACCCGGGCATCGCGAAAGCTCCAGTTGGTCAGGCTCTGGCTGATAAAATCGGCGTTCGGAATGATCAGGTCCGCGTTGTCAAAGGTTCGCACCTGGGTGGAGCGCACGTTGATCTCCCGGACGGTGCCCCATATGCCGCCTATTTCAATGACATCGCCGACCTGGATCGGCCGTTCGAAAAGAAGGATGATGCCGCTTAAAAAGTTGTTGAAAATATTCTGCAGGCCGAAGCCGATTCCGATACCCAGGGCGCCGAATACCACGGTCAGGGCTGTGCCGCTGACACCCATCACCCGGAGGGCAATAAGCACCCCAATGCCCCAGAGAACATATCCGGTAATCCGGATAATGGAATCCTTGAG
Organism: Desulfobacterales bacterium; assembly: GCA_018334855.1. GTDB lineage: Bacteria > Desulfobacterota > Desulfobacteria > Desulfobacterales > Desulfosalsimonadaceae > Desulfosalsimonas. The sequence continues at coordinate 2,145 of JAGXLE010000111.1, forward strand.
CCCGGTCTCCATCTCGGAATCCCTTAAAATGCGGCTGCGCAAAAGCTCCTTGGTGATAACTGCGACCGTATGAATGACAAGCAGGACGATCACCGCGTAAACAAACCCCATCAGGCTGAGCTGGAAATCACCGACATTGACTTTGTAATTCACCGCGTAAAAGATCTCTGCCAGGATCGCCCTGGGTGTCCCCCATACCAGGAGCAGGGCATAGAAGCCGCCTGCCAGGCAACCCAGGCGAAGCAGCCGCACGAGCAGCCAGCGCACGGGATACGGCTGCTGGCCGGCAAGATCTTCATCATCCACATCAATATCTTCTGATCGCTCCAGATGGGCGGGTACGTCTGCTTCGCGAAGCGCCCGCAGCACTATAAAGCCCCAGAAAACCACCACTATGCTTTTTGCCGCACCATTGTACCAGTGCGCGGCAAACCCGCCAAATCCGGCAAGTTCGGCAACCAGGCCCGGTACGATAACCATGCAGCCGATCACCGGTATTGCCGCCTTCTTCCAGCTGTCTCCGAAGGAACTCGAATGCTGTGCCTCGCGCAGAAATAAACCCAGAAAATAGATGCCCCAGCCCAGAAGGAAAAATTCAAAAATCAGTCGCCAGACAACCAGACTGATACAATTATAGCAAATCACCCGGCTGATATAGAAATACCCGATACCGTATACCAGGATCCCGAGCAGCAGCTTGCGCAGCGGCAGATACAGCCGGTGAAACAGCGGATCTTCGGTCCATGCGGCATAGACCCGCAAAAAAATCACTCCCCACCTTATGACCAGGACAAGCCCCAGAGTGCGGATAATCAGGGGAATCAGCGAAAAAAACGGGGTTATCTGGTATATCGGGCGGATCGGATAAAAATAGAAAAAGGCAATTGCACCCGCCAGCGGCAGGGACTTCTGGATGAGCTTTACCAGCAAGTACTGCCAGGACTTGCCATGGTCCAGGCTCTGCTGCATCCACCTCAGGCAATATCTGCCGAGCCCGTATAAAACCACCTCGAGCACTGCCAGTAAAAAAGCAAATACAGCCAGATAATTACCGTATTGCTTCCAGGTGACCACGTCGGGCTTCTGCCAGGCGGTATGCGCAAACAACCTGCGGGTTTTTTCCCGGAATTCCTGAAGGTTGGTCTGCAATTCCCCCTGATACAGCCGAATCACTGGCGTGGTAGTGTAATTAAAAATGCGGCTTTGCTTCTGTTCTGCAATGCGCTGATTGATCTGCTCGCTTAAGGGGGTCAGCTCTGAGAGAAAGTGATTGAAACGCTCCAGGCGGCTGGTATAAATTTGCCGGAGATGTTCGATCTTATCCTGCTTGGTCTCCAGAATATCGATCAGGGTGGAAAACTTGCTTGTAAGCTCCTTTCTATTCGGCATATCAGAAGGATAGGATCGGATATCCTTGATCTGCCGGGTATAAAAACCGATCTGCTCTTCTGCCTCAGCCCGGAGCCTGTCTAATTCCTCGATTTTTTCCTGTAGTTTTTTAATCTGCTCTTTTAGGGCCCCCACGGCCACGGTCTGCCTTGTCCGGGCCTGCTCCAGTGACTGAATATCTGTGGCCGGCACCAGAAGCAGGTTGGAGTGCGTCGAAATCATGAGCTGCAACCTGGCAAGACGGCGGTCTAACTGCTCCTGCTCGTACCTGGCATACTCAAGCCGATCAGAGATTTTTTCCAGCTCCTGTTGTTCTACCTTAACGGCCTGTTCAAATGACTGGGTAAGGGTTTTGTAAAGGTCCGGCGAGCCGACCGCTTCTTGGCCGGCAATGCCGGTTTCCGCACCATTTTCAGCACAAACAGCAGGCAGAGGGCAGGCAAATACAAGGAAAAAGAATATGAACAAAAGCCGGACGCATGCGTCTGCGGGCCGGCTCGGGTTTTTAAATAACGATCCTGTGTGCTTCATTGCCGACTTTCATTAATAAATTCGAAATCATGTTTTCAAATATTTTCTTACCACACCGATATCTCAAACATCAATGCACTTTGTCCATTTCTTCCTTCCGCGGCCGCCCCCGGCAAAAAAACCTTTACACCTTTTAAACGGCATAGTAATCCAGATTCCACCAGAAAAACGGATTTGCCTATGCGCTCGATTCATCTGATAAAACCTTACTTTTCTCAAAGACGCGGACTGATATTCACCGGCATTGTCTGCCTGATGGTGGTTGACGTGCTCCAGCTTTTTATCCCGCGTGTGGTCAAGTGGGCGGTAGACGACCTGACTGCCGGAAAAATTGACATGACCGGCCTGGGCAGGTATGCGGGCATGATAATTGCCATAGCATCCGGCATGACAATCCTGAGATTTTTCTGGCGCAGGCTTTTAATCGGCACATCCCGGGTGGTTGAAGAAGGGCTTCGCAACAGGCTGTTTTCCCATATCCAGACCCTTTCTGCTTCCTATTTTGACAAAACATCCACCGGCGACCTGATGGCCCATGCCACAAACGATATAAACAACGTGCGCATGGCCGTAGGAATGGGGATGGTGGCACTTACCGACTCGGCTTTCCTCGGAAGTGCGGCCATCGGATTTATGGCCTATATAGATATTAAGCTCACCGCCCTGGCCCTGATCCCCATGCCGGTAATCGCGATTTTTACCACCATATTCGGGCGGAAAATGTACCGTTTATACACCAGGGTCCAGACCACCTTTTCCGGAATGACTGAAATCGTCAGGGAAAGCTTTGCCGGCATCCGCACGGTGAAGGCATATAACCGTGAGAATACCGAATACAGCCGTCTGAAAACAGTTTCAGACACCTACATCGGAGACAATATAAAACTGGTCAACATAACCGGATCGTTTTTCCCCCTGATGGTATTTTTCACCAACCTGAGCGTCACCATAGTGGTCTTCTTCGGCGGCAGACTCACCATCGGCGGGCAGATCACCCCGGGCGATTTCGTGGCATTTATAAGCTATCTAAACATGCTCACGTGGCCAATGATGGCCATTGGATGGCTGACCAACCTTATCCAGCGCGGCAGCGCCTCTCTGGACCGGATCAACAATATTTTATCCGCCAAACCCGAAATCACAGACGCACCCGATGCCCGCTCCATTGACACGGCCCGGGGCGATATTTCATTTGAAAACGTTTCTTTTACCTATCCCGGCGGCACAGAGCCGGCAATCGACCAGCTCTTTTTTGAATTGCCGGCAGGCTCGACCCTGGGCATTGTCGGACCGCAGGGCAGCGGAAAAACCACTCTGCTAAACCTGGCCTTCAGACGCTATGACGTGTGCACCGGCGCAGTCAGGCTTGACGGCGAGGACCTCCGGGACCTGAAAATCTCCCAACTGCGCGGGCAAATAGCTTATGCCCCCCAGGAGCCGTACCTGTTTTCCGGCAGCATAAGGGAAAACATCACCTTCGGAACAACCGTG
>JAGXLE010000112.1 GCA_018334855.1 Desulfobacterales bacterium
GCATACTTGAAAATCGCTCAATTTAGGTAATTTTTTTAGTCTTCTGGATGCGCTGGCGCATAGCTTCATACAGGGCGATTCCTCCAGCCACGGAGGCATTTAACGAATTGATCGGCCCGGTCTGCGGTATCCGGCACAGAAAGTCGCAATGCCTCTTGATCAAGGGACGGATACCGGTATCCTCGCCTCCTGTTACCAAGGCGCGTCTCCCTGTCATATCGGTTTCATATACGGGCTGAGATCCCTGCTGGTCCAGACCGGTAATCCAAAAATGATTTTTTTTCAAGTCCTTCATTGTATTGGCGAGATTTGTGACCATGCAGATATTTGCATGCTCCAGAGCACCTGCAGATGCCCTTGATACCACGGCAGTGGGCGAGGCTGAGCGGTCTTTTGGAATAATGATGCCGGATACGCCGGTGCACAAGGCGCTGCGTACCAGGGCCCCGAGATTCTGGGGATCTGACACGCTGTCTATTATCAGAAAGAAAAGCTCATCATCGTGGCCTCCGGCTTGGTCAAGCATCTGCTTAAACCTCATAAGCGGGTAGGGGCCGGTGCTTGCGGCGATATCCTGGTGATGCGGATTTTGGGCAAGCTCCGTAATTTCCCGACCGGTTTTTTGTTCAACCGGGATATCGAGGCTGCGGGCCAGGTCAATGATTTTATTTATGCGATTTCCCGTTTTGCCGCGTTTTATAAAGATCTTGTAAACAGGCCTCCTGCCGGCGGACAAAATCTCGGCTACGGGATGAATTCCAAAAACAACGTCATTTTTTGTATAATCTGAAGAATTCAAGGTTTAAATAGGGCCGTGTCCTGCTTGTCAGGAGCTTTTTTTGGATGCGCGGTAATTTTTAATCAGTGCGGCAAGCTTATCCGCGGCTTTTTCCAGGTCATCGTTTACGATAATATGGGGATATTCATCTCTGCATGCCATTTCCTCTTCGGCAGCCTTTAACCTTTTTTCAATCACTTCCGGCGGATCGCTGCTGCGTTTTTCAAGTCTTTTCCTGAGCTCATCGGCGGAAGGCGGCATTAAGAAAACAGGCACGCTTTCGTCAAAATGTTTGCGAATCTGGCGCGCGCCGTTTACGTCTATATCAAGCAGCACATCATTTCCGGCTTCAAGCTCGCGCCTGAGAAGCTTTGCTGATGTGCCGTAGTAATTGCCGTGGACTTTGGCCCATTCCGCCCACTCTCCCTTGCTGATCATCTCCTCGAATTTTTCTCTGGCGATAAAATAATAATCTTTGCCTTCAATTTCCCCGTCTCTTGGCTGCCTGGTTGTAAAGGAGACCGAGTAGCAAAGGTCGGAAAACCGGGAAAGAATGAGCCTGCACAAGGTGCTCTTGCCGGTTCCTGAAGGGGCGGAAAGGATAAAAAGAAGCCCCTTCCTGCCGGAGATAGCGGGTTTGGGGGAAAAGTGCTTGTCTGGTTGTTCTCTTTTTTTGCCCATGCAGGATTTACGTCCTCTGGCTTTTTTTCCCTTTTTCCTTTTCTGTTCCCTTTTCTTTATCTCTTAGCGTAAGGAAACGCTGGGATATGGTTTCGGCCTGCATGGCTGAGAGTACGATGTGGTTGGTCTTTGTAATGATTATCGAGCGGGTCCTGCGGCCGTGGGTGGCGTCGATCAGTCTGTTTTCATCCCTGGCATCATCTCTTAAACGTTTCATTGGAGCGGAATTAGGAGAGAGAATGGCGATAACCTCGTCGGCGACAACTGTGCCGCCGAAACCGATGTTTAGTAAATTGTATTCCATATAAGGCTCCTGCGATTTTCTCGGTTAAAAAATTTGATTATTCGATATTCTGTACCTGTTCCCGGAGTTTTTCAAGCTCTGTTTTTGCAGAAACCACAGCATGGGATATATCTGCACTGGCCGCTTTTACGCCCATGGTGTTAAATTCGCGGGTAAATTCCTGTAGCAGAAAGTTTAGCGGCTTTCCCCCGGGTTCACTTGATTCCATGATCTGTTTGAATTGATCCACATGGCTTTTTGCCCTTGTCAGTTCCTCGGAAATATCGCTTTTATCGGCCATTAAAGCAGCTTCCTGGGCGATGCGGGAAGGATCTATTTCGGTTACCTCCCGGGTAAGTTCCCGGATGCGCCCCTTTAAACGCTGCTGATAATATTCCAGAAGGCCCTGGGTTAAGCTTTCAATGCGTTCTATGGTGCTGCTTATATAATCGAGCCGCCCGGCGAGGTCTTCGGCCATGGCCCTGCCTTCTTTTGCCCGCATGTCATCAAAGGACTCAAGGGCATCGTCTAAGGTTTTTTCCAGGCAGGCACTTACGGCATCCATGTCTTTTTCTTTTTCCGTGCTTTCAATTATGCCTGCAGTATTGACAAGATGGGAAAGACTGACCGGTTCTTTTATATCAAGATGATGCCTCAATTCGTCCAGGGCGTTGTAATAAGCATCTGCAAGGGGTTTATTGATTATGAAACTTCGGGTATCAGCCCCGGGCTCCTTTATAAACACCCTGATCTCCACCCGGCCCCTGAATATTTTCCGGCTGACTTTTTGCCTGATGAAATCTTCAAGGCTCGCATAACAGCCGGGAAGCCGCACGGCCGTATCCAGGTAGCGGCTGTTATACCCCCGTATCTCAATCGTAGTAGCTATGCCGTTTTCCAGGTTTTCGGCCCCGGCAAAAGCTGTCATGCTTTTAATCATGGTGTTTTTCTTTTATTTCTTTCAGGTCGAAAATGTATTTGCTGCGAACCCTTTGCAGAAAGCCCAGCATGTCCAGGGCGGTGTAGTCCGGGTACGTCCAGGGAAGCGGGCGGAAAGCGCCTTTTTGATATACCAGCGTCAAATCAGCATAAATTCCCCGGCCTATATATATACGGTGGGAAAAATTTTTCCCGGTTGCCAGCACGAATCGTTCGCGCAGTAAATATCCCGGATCTATATTGACCCTGCGCTTGTCTTTTGAGCAGTATTGCGCCTCAATTTCATTGGTTGCATGCTTGATTTCGGCCAGCGCGTCCTGGGAGACCAGGCTTTTAAATGCCATCATGCGGCGCAACAGGCCTGTGCCCATTTCCGGTTCATAGTAATCGGTGTAATCAAATGCAAACCAGTTGCTTGCCAGGTCAATATCACCGAATTTTTCTGAAAGCTTTTGTGCAACAGGCAAAATAAGATCGCCTTCGGCCGTAAAGGCTCCGACTACGAGTTTTGCGTGTGCGGGTGACGCAGGCCGGCTCATTTTTTTCTCATGCCTGTAACCATAAAAGGTTTTTTTACTGCTCTATCGGCCTGGCTTCGTCAATGAGCATTACGGGAATATCATCTCTGATTTCGTAGAGAAGCCTGCAGTTTTCGCAGATCAGCCCGTCCTTGTCCTGATTTAAATAAATCTCGCCCTTGCATTTCGGGCATACAAGTATGTCTAAAAGTTCCCGGCTGATAGCCATCGGAGGGATCTCCTTGTCAGTGCTTGCGTTAATAAGGTCTGCTATCTGTAACTGATTTATATAGCAAACAGGCAGAGGGTATGCAAAAAGAAAACGACAGTCTTTTTTTCGATTTACCATCGGGCAACGGCATGTGCTTCCTGTCACAGCTTTTCGGCTCGATCCTCCGGTCTTATCAATTAATGCCGGCCGGTGAAAAATGCTTGACGCAGCATTGATCCATCGATACTTATTTAATCGTCAAACGGAAATATTAACTTTCCGGCATCTTGCCGCCGAGTCCGACCTTATGGAATATCCCTGTCTTTATTTGATCAGCAGTTTGGATAACTTGAGGTATGGACCGGGGTGTAAATCTTTAACCCGGAAGGAGGCCGTACATGGATTTTTCTGAAATCGTCTATGAAAAAAAAGGCGGAATGGCGCGGGTTACAATAAACCGGCCCAAAAAGTACAACGCCTGCACCCCCCGAACACTCTCAGAGATCCTAAGGGCCTTCACAGATGCGTGGTCAGACGGCAATATCGGGGTAGTGGTGTTTACCGGTGCAGGAGACAAGGCCTTCTGCACAGGAGGAGATCAGTCAATCAGGGATGCCGGCGGATACGAAGGCGATGAAGGGGTGCTTCCGCTGGAGGTGATGTGGCAGCAGGTAAGCCAGATGATCAGGACAATTCCGAAGCCCGTGATTGCGCGGGTCAACGGATATGCGATCGGGGGCGGACATGTTTTCCACGTGGTCTGCGATCTCTCGATTGCATCGGAAAGCGCCCGGTTCGGGCAGGTCGGGCCCAAGGTGGGAAGTTTTGACCCGGGTTTCGGCACAGGCGACCTGGCCCGTGCGGTCGGCATGAAAAGGGCCAAGGAAATCTGGTTTCTGTGCCGCCGGTATTCTGCGCAGCAGGCAATGGAAATGGGTCTTGTAAATGCCGTGGTACCGCATGAACAGCTTGACGAGGAAGTGAACAAGTGGTGTGGCGAGCTTTTGGAGAAAAGCCCGACCGCCCTGAAAATGCTGAAATATTCATTTCACGCGGAAACCGACGGCACGGCCGGGGTTACCCACCTCGGTGTGGGCGGCCTTGGTATGTATTACAATACAGATGAGTCCATGGAAGGCAAAAACGCTTTCATGGAAAAACGCAAGCCGGATTTTAAGAAATTCAGATAATGTTTATCCGGGAACGGCGCGGACAAGGCGGCTAATTTTGTATGCAGAGTTTTTGAAACAGGAGGAACTGATGAATCTTATTGAAGCGGTAAGAAAAAGAAAGAGCATAAGGGGTTTCAAGCCTGAACCGGTGCCCCGCGGGGTGATTGAACAGATTCTTGAAAATGCGGTTTATGCACCTTCTGCCATGAATACCCAGCCATGGGAGTTTACAGTGCTTGCAGGAGAGGTTATCGATAAAATCCGCAATGAAAATATTGAAAATCTCAGGGCCGGGGTTTCGGGCAGCCCCGAGCACATGACCGGGCAATGGCCGAAAGACAGTGTTTTCCGGCAGCGCCAGGTGGAGCTTGCAAAGCAGTTGTTTTCTCTTATGGGAATTGAGCGTGAGGATAAGGAAAAAAGAATGGAGTGGATGGAGAGGGGCTTCCGGTTTTTTGACGCACCTGCCGCAGTTATAATATCGGCTGACCGCGCACTCGGCGAATCAGGACCTCTTCTCGATCTCGGGGCGGTAATGCAGAACATCTGCATTATTGCACTGGAACACGGGCTGGGCACCTGCATAGAGGACCAGGGAATTTTATATCCGGAGGTGATAAGGCGGTATACCGATATCGGCGAGAATAAGAATATCATAATCGCTATTGCCCTGGGATATCCGGATCCGGATTTTCCGGCCAACAGGGTTGAAGCCGGGCGGGTGTCCTTATCTGAGAACACATCCTGGTTTGGTTTTGATTAATGCATGATGGCTTCGTAAAAAGCTGTTTATCCCGCTTGGGCGGTATTTTTGAAGAAAGTAAATCCGTAACCATCTTGGCTGATCGGCGGCGCGAAAAAGGAATTTCCTCGCTCCAGGAGCCTCTTTGCGCCTCAATTTCCGCTCGGAAACCCGCTTTTCCGCACCGCCGTCAGGGCAACAAAGTGCAATTTCG
>JAGXLE010000113.1 GCA_018334855.1 Desulfobacterales bacterium
CTTGCCAGCCCAGACAGCATTCCCGGGCATCCACGAAGCTGCACCTTGAATCTGTCATTCCTCTGTTCCGCCAACTCCGGAATACTGGCGCGGCATAGCCGCAGTTCTTGGCCTTGATGGTTCGTGCCGGTTCAAATCTCCTTGAGCAAGCCAATTCCAGAGGTCAACCTCCATTTTTGAGAGCCGGTCCAAGAACGCCTTGATTTCCCCGCCGGTGTGAAGGATAAAACGTTATTGGGTGAAATTGTCGAACCCGCTTTTTTTCTTCGATGCGGGGTTTAGAAAGGATTTGCACTAGAGGTACCGTTACGGCAGTACGAAAACATGAATGGAGGTTAGGCAAGGCATGGTGATTAAAAAACAGACAGCACTAAAGATCGTCAACCCGCTGCTCGGGCTTTTCATAGTCAACCAGGCTTTGACGGGTACTTTTCACCTGTACCTGTCTAACCGCGTTTTTACGTTCCTACACGAATGGAGGGGATTGGCGCTATTTGTTCTGAGCATTCTGCATGTCGTGCTGAACTGGGGTTGAATCAAGGCGCAATTTCTTCAACAGCGAGCGTCTCGGGGAGAAAAAACCTGAGATTCAAAAGGCATTTGCAGTCTTTGACTTGTTTTTCTCATTAGTGAGCATAGATTAGGAAAAAAGAGAACAAAAAACTGAAATGGAGGCGAATCGTGATTAAATGGACTGTTATGATCGTGGGCATCCTGTTGATATGTGCAGGCTGTGGTCACCAGGAGGTCATCGTGGATTCCGGAACCCACGAAGGCTCCATCCTGAAGGTGAATCCTGATGAAACTGAGATCTATGTCGCCCTTGACAAGGAACGCGTTCTGGAGCTCTATTTTACAGAAACCACGACGGTCTCACGTGGAGAGGCTAAGGCCACCTTCGAGGACTTGGAAAAAGGACAATCCGTTCGGGTGCAGGTCGAGCGCCGCGAGCAAGAGATGGTTCCTTTGCGTGTCACCATCCTGAACTGATGCGGTTGGCGGAAACGCCGACAGATAGACATTTTGAGGGGCCGGTTTCCGCCAGATTCCTGTCTATTTGATTATTCGTCCACAATTCATGTGGGTTTGGATAATTTTTTCCAAAGATGACAGGCAGTCCTCAATGGAATCATAGACATATCCTGCCAGCAATGCGCCCTGGTCATATACGTCCACAGCCGGCGTGCACGGAAGATGCGCCAGCAGAACATTGACAATAGTGTCATGAAATAACGGACGGGTAAACAAAACAGCTCCGTCATCCGCGGGTTCGAATTCACTCGCCGGTATATCTTTGCCCCGGTTGGTGTAAAGCATCTGATTGCGTACACTGGGCGGCAGATAAACACCGCACACGTCATCGGAAATGTGGATGGTGCTCACGATTTCCTCAAACCGATGGATTTCCTGATCGAGCAGATGCTGGAAAGTAATAATTTTTCCCGGCTGCAGATAAGGCCCCATCTGCTCCAGAAATTGTGAAAGAAAATACTGCCATCCGCTGACGGAGGAACTGTAGCCCACTCCCGTCCGCCGGGATATGGTTACGTCTATGGGGTCAGGGTTGCTGTCTGGTTTATGATTCATCGGTCCTTGTCAATTCGCAGGCCAGATATCACATAACCTAGCATTCGTTGTCTCCATATCAAAGGTTGAAAACATTCAATGCCGTCGCTTTCAAGCGTTAAGGTCGCCGCATTTCGGCCGGCATTCGCTCTGGAGCATAATCAACAAACCGAATATAAGGATGCCGGCTGCAATGTCAATACATGCCAAATTTTAACTTATTACTGTATCAACTTGGTCGGGCTTGATTACCAGATATCGGATTTATGATGTACCCTGATGCCCAAATCTAACCGGTGCGTATTGACACCATCGACAACATACTTACTTTCTACACTAAAAGGAGGATAAAGAGAATGAACGCCACTTATCATATCAATACAGAGGCGGTTGTTGAAGATGCCATTAAAGCGCATCTTGGGAACATCGACGGTTTGCCTGATGCTGCCAGACAAAAAATCCATCAGGTTTACCATGCCTTTTATGATGCCTATTTGAAAATTGCGGATCTTAAGAAAGCTTCAGTCAGCAAAGACACAGGGAAAACTGATGCTATCGGCTTTGATCCAGATATCATTGAATACATGCAGCATTTTTTTTCAGATTATCAGAGTATTTACCGGGACTTTAAATCCACAAACCGCTATGCCAGAGCGCTGATTCAGGCTGAGCAGAATAAAAATTCCGAGTCGTTTGAACGGCAGCTGAATGCCCTGATTTCCGGGAAAAATGATTTTACTGAAGAATCTGTTATGTATGAAATCTTAAACGAGAATGAAGCTGTCGCTTTTTAAAGGTGGCGGACGCGAATGGATGCTCACTTTGAATCTGTTGAAGGTTTGATATTGTTGCGCGAGGAACTGATATATAATGTCAAATTCGTATCAGGAGAATCGATATTACTGTCAAGAGAATCCCCGCAAAACCAGCCGGTTTTATTTTTTCGTGAAAAATAACCGCGGAAAGTACAATGGCGATTACGAAATGCATTCCAACCATTGCCGCAATCAGGGACAGAGGACCGCGTTCCAGAGCATATAAAAACAGATAGAATCCCGCAAAATTAAATCCGCCCATGACAAACCCCAGCCCCATTGCAGCCGATCGTCTCTGCCTGGCCTTTTTATAGGACAATGCCTTGTTTATTCCCAGACTCCCGATCATCCCGAATAAATATGACATGGCCATAAAGGCAAATTTATCCGCATACATTGCGGCAAATTTGGATGAAACGCTTGCCGTGGCACCACCCAGCAATGCCAGAAAAATAAACACCGCTCCCTGCCGCCGCCGTTTCAATGAGGGGGTGTCTGCTGTCAGCTGTGTTGTTAGCAGGATCATGGCGACAACGGCAATAGCCAGGCCCAGAATCTGCAGCAGGGAAACCTGCTCCTTGAAATAAAAAATTGAAAAAACCGCCACCACCACCACGTTTAACCGGATGATGCTGTAGGCGATGTTTGCCGGGACATATTTAAGCGCTTCAATATGCGATACCGTGGCCACCAGAAACGACGTACTGTTAATAAGGGCCGCGACCAGCAGGAAGCCGATGGCGGGTTCATTCTGATCCCGGGAAAAGTATGCCCCCGCACTCAGCACCGTGACGGTGGCCATAAATGAAAAGGTTACCCATTCCGTGGGATATTTATTTTCTGCGGCGACTTTATAAAAAAAACGCTGAATTCCAAGCAGCAGCAGTGCAAGTAAGGCGGGAAGGTACCAGGAGTTCATATATCAAGCATCAAGGGGTGTCATCAGATTGGTAAAGATATTTTAAAACATCCAATCCCGGTTCATTATTTGCTGCCATGCATCCGGGCATTGAATTCTCAATGGTCTGAAAATCAGAATATTTTAAACCCAATAAGCATCAAAAAGCAAGACCAGACTTGCCCACTTTATGGACGCCATATGTTTTATATCTCATGTATAAAACGCCTTCCAATGTTTTTCTTGTTTTCACAATGAATTGTCCTGATAAATATTTTATGTTTTCGCGGTCGTTCAATTCTCAGGATATTACAGACAAATCCGGGAATTAATGTCAGATAAAAAATTTGATATCTCCATCTGTGATCACAGTTTTTGAAAATTTGACTATCCGCAATATATTGGAGTGTCCCCGCAAAAAGAAAATCAGCGAGCGCTCCTGCTTGTTAGCCTTTGGTATCAGTGTTTCTTGTTCCTCCGAGAAATCCACAATGCTTGCCAGGACTTTTTCAAGTGCGGCCTCCTGCCTAATCTGCGCCTTGAATCTGGCATTCCTCAGGGGGCCAGAATTCGCACTCCTGCCGGGGAATAGCCGCTTTCTCGAACTGTCGATCATCTGGATCCGGATTCTTTCGCCTTCTGAAGCTCTGCTTTTACTAGCTGGCTCCTTTCATCCGCAGTCCCCTTCAAACAGCCTACGGCCCCGGAGCCGCCGATTTGGTTGACGGCCCAGACGGCCATGGCGCGCACCCGTTCATCCGGGTTTTCTTCATAAGCGCGCGCCAGTTCCGTTATGTAGTGGGGGTCGCGGCTGTTTCCCATCACCCGGGCCACATTCATCTGCCAGCGCCAGATGTCCTTGGATGACATGTAAAACATATGCGGCCACACATTAGCCTCAAAGTATTCGCGGTCCATGTGAAGAAGGCGCGGCAGCAGAAAATTCTCCTGCTTCTCAGCCACCTTTTCATTCACCGGGAGCTCCTTTGCCAGCCAGGGCTGATTCCTGGGGCACACATTCTGGCAGCGGTCGCATCCATAAACGAACATGCCCATGGGCTCCCGCAGTTCCAAGGGCGTGAGCCCCTCCCCGAAATAGGTCAGATAGGATATGCATCTGCGGGGATCGATCCGGCCGTTTCCTTTTAAAGCCCGAGTGGGGCATGCGGCAATGCAGGCGTTCCGGCACCAGTCCGGGCAGCCGATCTCCAGGGTGGGATCTCCCGGCTCAAGCGCCTTATCAATGACAACGGCTATTGGCAGGGTCCATGAGCCGCCCCTGGCCGTCTTGTTGGAATAGAACAGGCAGTTTTTCCCGAATGTGCCCATTCCGGCCCGTGCCGCGGCCACCCGGTGAGGGAGGTTGAAGGGGACTTTTGAATTGATGCCATGTTCGCCGAGATATGACCGGAATGCCTTGATCCGCTGATAGAGCCCGTCCTTTGTCACCCGATCGTCATCCAGGTAGCAGCGCCCGAAATGGCCTTCCATGAAGCGCGGAAAGGACTGCCTGAAATAAACCTCCATCAGGACTATGATGGTTTTGGCTTCCGGCATAATGGTTTTCGGATCCGTGCCGCGAAGCAGCGAAAGACCGACAGTCTCCGCCCATTCATACTCTTCTTTCATTTCAAGCAGCTGCTGTTTGTGCGATTCAAAAGGCTCGGCCGTGGTAAAGCCGATGTCTTCAAATCCGCAGTCATGGGCCGCTTTGATGATATCCGATTGATCAACCATTCAAGTCTCCTGTTTTTTGTCTTTTTCTTCTCATCAATTATTGCATTGGCGTCAGTCGAGATCCACGGTCGTCCTGCACTCGTTGCAGCGCTTTGCCCCGCGGAAAAGCTGATGCCCGCAGGAAGGGCAGACATATCGAAGCTCCTCCTCGGCCACCCATTGCTCTGTCCCGTGATCCCGCCAATAGGGAATCGCACGAAGTATAACTTTCTTTCCCACAGGCACCGGAAAATTTTCAATATGCGTGCAGGGAAACTCTCCACACTGGTGACAGCCGGCAATGTCCTTTTCCCGTGTGCATTCCTTTATCGCACAAACGCGACAGAAAAACGAGATCTGATCGGACAGGCAGCCCCGGCACTTGAGGTCCTCAATGGTCAGGTGATCGATTCCGGAAATCGTGGACTGGTAGAAATGGAGAAGTTTTTCGAGAAATTTGGAATTGTCG
>JAGXLE010000114.1 GCA_018334855.1 Desulfobacterales bacterium
GAAGTACGCAAATTCAGAGAAGTCCATGCCCATGATCCCGACGGGGAATGGGCGGCAGCCGGCCTGTTTATGACAGCCGAACTCTACGAGGGTCTTTATGCGCATTCCTATAACAAAAAGGATAAAAAAAAGGCCCGTTTACTTTTTCGCCGAATAATTGATGAATATCCGTCCAGCGCATATTGCCAGCGGGCCCGGGAGCAAATAGACGAGATTGGAGGCCGCGGGGAAATCAGGGAGGCGGCCGCTGAAACCACTTCCGGCGAGGTTACCACGGATTCGGCCGCGCAGACCCCGGCTCCCGGCCCAGGAGATCCCACCACTGTCACGGGTATCCGGTACTGGTCAAATCCTGATTATACAAGGGTAGTAATTGATGCCAATCAGGAAACAGACTTTCAAAACAACCTGTTAAACAAGGACCCTTCCATTAATCAGCCGCACCAGCGCCTGTACGTGGATCTGGAAAAAAGCCGGCTGGGAAACGATATCCAGAAAAAGATTCACATAGACGATACGCTGTTAAAAGACGTGCGCGCAGGTCAGCATGACCCGGAAACAGTGCGTGTGGTGGTCGATATCAAGTCTTTTGAGGATTACAATATTTTTTCTCTTAAAAACCCTTTTCGTATTGTTATTGATGTGAGGGGGGAATCCGCCGGAAGAGAAGAAAAACAATACGCGGA
The DNA here is from genome assembly GCA_018334855.1 of Desulfobacterales bacterium. Classification (GTDB taxonomy): domain Bacteria; phylum Desulfobacterota; class Desulfobacteria; order Desulfobacterales; family Desulfosalsimonadaceae; genus Desulfosalsimonas. The sequence continues at coordinate 687 of JAGXLE010000114.1, forward strand.
AAAAGGCGAAACATCAGATGATGCCGCTTCTATAGCCAAGCAGCTGGCCCTTGGTGTCCGCCGTATAGTAATCGATCCAGGACACGGGGGAAAAGATTACGGTGCGCCGGGCTATATCAGGGGGGTCCATGAAAAAGAAGTCGTGCTCGATATATCTAAAAAGCTGGCCGAGCAGCTGCGGCGGGAATTAAATTGCGAAGTCCTTCTTACCAGAAACAAGGACAAGTACCTGACCCTGGAGGAGCGCACTGCAATTGCCAACACCAAAAATGCCGACCTGTTTATCTCCGTTCATGCAAATGCCGCCGGCAATCACAATGCATACGGCATTGAAACCTATTTTCTCAACCTTACAACAGACGAGGAATCAATCGCGGTGGCCGCGCGGGAAAACGCGACTTCTGAAAAGAATATCAGCGAGCTGCAGACCATTTTAAACGACCTGATGCGCAATGCCAAGGTCAATGAGTCAAGCCGGCTGGCAACCTATGTTCAGGACGAATTGTACGGCCAACTTGAAAACCGCTACAGCCGCATCAAAAACAAGGGGGTCAAGCAGGCGCCTTTCTATGTTCTGCTGGGAGCCCGGATGCCTTCCATTCTGATTGAAACCTCCTTTATCAGCAACAAAAGAGAGTGCAGGCGCCTTGCCGACCCCCAATACCAGCAGGAATTGTGCGAAGGTATCGTGGAGGGCGTAAAGCGCTATATCAGAGAAACCCGGCCCACGGCTTATCTGAGCCCGGAGAAGGCCGGACAGGAAAAGTGAAACATAAAGAAACAAACAATATCAAGAATTTGAAAACAGGACTTAAACTGAGCGATTTTCAAGTTTGTCGCAGATACAAGGAAGCCGATGTTGAGCTATAGTCAACTATGCGAGACATCGGCTGACACAGTAGATGCGACAAAATTGAAAATCCCGTAGGGTTTTAAATTTTTAAAGCTGAAAATGATTTAAATCCTTTAAAATAGTATAAAAACAAAAATTTTAAAAATTTGAAACGCTCAGTTTAGGAGGAGAACAATGGACCAGCAGAGCCAAATAAAATCAATTTCAGTGTTAGACGGCAGATACGGGCGTCATACCGCGGGGCTCGAAGAGATATTTTCAGAATACGGGCTGATCAGATACAGGGTGTATGTAGAGCTGCAGTGGCTTAAATTTCTTTTGTTGGAGCTCAGCCTTGCCACCGCAGACAATGACACGGTGCGCAAAATCGATTCGATATATGAAAATTTTGATGCACAGAACGCCATTGCGGTAAAAGACATTGAAAAGGAGACCAATCACGATGTAAAGGCCGTGGAGTACTACATCAAGGATCAGCTCATAGGCGCAGGTCTGGCCCATATCAAGGAATGGGTTCATTTTGCCTGCACCTCCGATGATATAAATAATACCTCTTATGCCCTGATGGTTGAAAGCGGAAGGAAACTGGTCCTTGAAAATCTGTCCGGGGTACTGGCAAAGATAGAGGAACTGGCAAAACTCTACAGGGGCCTGCCCATGATGTCAAGGACCCATGGCCAGCCGGCAACTCCCACTACGGTGGGCAAGGAATTTATTAACTTTGCATGGCGCCTGCGGCATGAAATAAATACTCTGGAAGGTCTGCCTGTCCAGGCGAAAATGAACGGGGCCAGCGGCAATTATAATGCCCACCATTTCGTATTTCCGGAGATAGACTGGATTTCCGCCTCAGGCCGGTTCATTGAGCAGTATCTCGGTTTGACCCCCGTGCTTTATACCACCCAGATCAACCCCAACAGTTACCTGTCTGCGATTCTGCATTCCATGATCAGGATCGCTGCCGTGATTATAGATCTCGACCGTGATATGTGGGGCTATATTTCCCTGGGTTATTTCAAACAGAAGCTAAAGGAAGGCGAGGTGGGCTCCTCGACCATGCCCCATAAAGTCAATCCCATTGATTTTGAAAACAGCGAAGGCAATGCAGGGCTTGCCGTATCCATGATGGAACACATGGCCGTAAAGCTGATGATATCGAGATACCAGCGCGATTTAAGCGACAGCACGGTCCTGCGAAACCTTGGGGTGCTTTTCGGCTACATGATGGTGGCTTGCAGAAGTACCCTGAAGGGTCTGGATCGCATCGAGGCCAATGAAGCTGTTATTGCCCGGGATCTTGAAGAAAATCCCGAGCTGCTTGCCGAACCCGTGCAGTCAGTTATGCGCGTATACGGCGAGGGCAGTCCATATGAGAAATTAAAAGCCCTGACCCGTGGCAAACGGATCACCCGAGCCGAGCTGGCTGAATTTATAGATGGACTTGAATCCGTTCCGGTTTCAATTAAGCAGGACCTGAAAAACCTGGAAGCATCAGAGTATACCGGACTGGCAGAAGCGTTGGTGGAGCGGTATTTAAGCGAAGTGTAATTTTTCAAACCTGTTTTATGGATCAAAATGTTTTTTAAAGCTTGAAATAAATAATTAAAATGTGCTATAAATTCTACTGCCTATCGATGCGTCTATTGATAAACAGGCATCCAGGGTGTTCTACAGGCAAAAACGCCGGCAGGAGGAGACAAAAATATAATTTCAAGAGGTGAGCAAAAGATGGAATTTACAATCGATTTTACCAAGGAACAGATCGAATCCATAGAAGATATACTGCAAAAGGAGTTGATCGATCTCGGGGTTCAAAGCGTTATTCTGATGGATCTGGCAGGCAATGTCATTGTAAATCTCGACAGCGGGGAGGCAAATCATGATGTTTTTTCCCTGGCGGCTCTGGCAGCGGGCAATTATGGTGCTGTAAGCGCAATGGCCAATATTATAGGAGAACAGGAATTTTCCCTGCTGTTTCATAAAGGCGAGGAAGAAAGCATTCATTTCAGCAAGGTTGTCGATGACCTGCTTTTGCTGACAATTTTTAACAAGAACGTCTCGCTTGGTTTTCTGAGGCTTAAAGTGGCCGAGGCGGTCAAACGCATCCAGACCCTGATATAATATGTTTACGGAAAACACACATAAACAGACAGATAGCCGGGAGGGCGCCGGAGGCATAATGAGGATGGCGGCAGTGACTCAATTGACATAACTGTTGCGGAGGAAGGCGATTTGGCGTTAATAAATCCGAAGAAGCGGGAGGTTCAGGTCAAAATTGTTTATTACGGGCCTGGTCGAGGGGGAAAAACCACCAACCTTGAATACATTAACCGCAAATTCAAGAAAAGAATCTTAAATGAGATGGTGACGGTCAAGACCTATGGCGACCGCACCCTGTTTTTCGATTTTTTGCCGTTTGATATCGGGGAAATAAAGGGCCACAGCATCAAGATCCAGTTATACACGGTTCCGGGACAGGTCAAGTACAATGCCACCCGCAGGCTTGTCTTAAGAGGGGTTGACGGCATTGTCTTTGTTGCCGATTCCATGGATCTGCGCCGCGAGATGAATGTCCGCTCTCTCCAGAATTTAAAGGAGAACCTCGAATCTTTTAACAAGAACATTTTCAACATCCCTCTGGTAATGCAGTACAATAAGCGGGACCTAGATGATGAAGGCATCCCGATACTTTCTGTTGATACGCTTGAAAAGGATCTAAACACCCGGTTAAAAGCGCCTTACTTTCCTGCAAGTGCGATTCGCGGCGATAACGTGGCCGCAACCATGAAAAAAATAATTGCGTTAACGGTAAGTTCTTTGCGCAAGAAACTTGAATAGGAGGGGAAAGCCATTGACTCGCAATGATGATGATGACATCGGGGCCCAGGTGTCAAGCCGGCTGGAGGAAATGTTCGGGGAGGAAGATCCGGAGGAAGAGCCCCGGAGCCAGGGCGCCGGACAAAAAAAGGATGGCGGGGATGAAGAAAACGGTCAGACAGGACATCCCGAGCCTGATACAGATTTTGACACGGAAAGCTCTCCTCTCAGAAACCTAAAGGCGCTTGTCTTCGGCATTGATTGGGAAATTACGGATCAGAGCATGAAAGAATTTCTCGAAGAGGTCAGAAATCTCCAGGAAAAGCATCAGGATGACAAGATCCTGTCCACTTTTTTAAAGCTGCATGAATCTGTGGGCAAATACATCAGGGCAAAAAAAGCCCGTGCACATCCGGATTCCATCAAGTTTGTCACATCTGTTTTCCAGAGTTTTGAAAAAGTGCTGATGACCCCTGACATGCCGAAATCCCGTAAAAAGCAGCTGCTGTCCGAGGAAATAAAGAAGTTCAAGGATTTCAAGGAGCAGGTGGCTTCACGGAAAAAAACAGAAGAGCCCGAGCCCGCTGCCCCTGAAGAACCCGAAAGAAAACCGTATGCCGAGGCCGGGACCGGTGAAAAAGCAGGGCCTGTGCTGGAAAACCAGGAGGCACTGGATTATATCGTGGCCGAGCTCAGAGAAACCATAAAAGCTGAATTTCGTACCTTACGCCAGATTATAAAGAACCTGGGCGCATAGATACTACCAGTCAGGACAGAACGAAACAGATCGGAGGCGTTGAAATGGCCAATATTTTTTCGGGCGATATCTCCCGGATGGTTTTAAAGCGTACGGTTCGAGCCGATTTGGGCGAAGTCTCGCTTGACAGCAGAATGCTTCAGGTCTTAATGGAACTAGACGGGAAGAAAACGATCGGAGAGGTGGCCCAGTCCCTTAACATGAGTCTGAAAGATCTTCGAAGCATTTTAAGCAAACTCCATAATTTAAAGCTTTGCGAGCCTGCAAAGGAAAACATGCCCGTTTTGGGAAAAGATTTTTTTGATTTTCTTTCCGCACAGCTTT
>JAGXLE010000115.1 GCA_018334855.1 Desulfobacterales bacterium
TACGAGTTCATCATACTTGTTTATCCTGAATAAATATAAAACAGGATTTTAGGAATTCAATAAGATGTGAGATTGCCGGCCCGGACAACCAGATCGATCCATTGGGCGAAAAGGGTTTCGAGCTGCCCGGATTTATTTGTCTGCGTATCCTTTTGTCTTTTATTTTTAAATTCCCGGCAGCATTCTGACACAGCTTTGTTTTCAGGATCTTTTTCCAGCAGTTTGCCGTAGATTTCCGATGCCTGCTCAAAATAGCCCTGGGACTCAAATAAACGGGCGAGGGTAAGGGTATATCTCCATCCGGTATTACTCATTTTTTAAACTTTCTTTTTTTTCTTCAAACCTGAATACGATTTCGCCGGGAGCTACCATGTAGAGCTCCTGGCGGGCCACTTGCTCTATGTATTCGGAATCGTTTTCCAGGCGCCTGATTTTACGGTACAAATCAATATTTTCCTGTTCTATCCGGGCGTTTTCCTTTTTTATGGCACTGAGCTCCTGCTGCATGGAGTTTAATGCAAGGAGCCCGTGGCTCCCGAAGATGATTGCCGCAAGGTAGATACCCATCAACAGGGCCCCTGCCCACAGGCCGATTTTAACCAGCGAGGATTTTTTGAAGAGGCTTTTCAACTGCGCTTCACCATTGAAATTAAAGCTTTTACTTCACCGCGCTGCAAAACCAGGGAGCATGCTGTGTATATTATAATACCCGCGGCTATGGCTGAAAATACGTTAATCAGCAGGCTCAGGTCAGACCCTCCGTATTCGGGAGGAAAGCAGCCGGTCCACAATACCAGTCCTGCTCCCATAATAATGGAGCTTATCACAGTTTTGCCTGCTGAAACAACGATCTTTTTCCAGTGAAGCCCGCCCAGGCGTTTTTGCAGTACTGCTGTCAGGAGCAGGAAATTTAGCATTGAACCAAGCGAGGTGGCAAGAGCCAGTCCCCCGTGTTCAAGGGGCCCCATAAGTATGATCCCCAGGCCGATATTGGCAATTATTGAATAGGTCGCCATTTTGACCGGGGTTTTGGTGTCCTGGAGGGCGTAAAATGTTGAGACCACTATACGAACCGCAGAAAATGCCCACAGTCCCACGCTGTAGTAAAAAAGTGCATAAGCTGTGAGCCTCATGCTTTCTGCGTCAAAGGCTCCGCGCATAAACAGAAGCCCCACTATGGGCTGGCGCAGTACTATCAATCCGGCCATTGCCGGTATGGTTATAAAAAAGATCAGGTTCATGGCATATGCGAAAGTATCTGTAAGAGCGGTAAAGTCACCTGCCGAAGCCTGGCGGGAAAGGCTTGGCAGCACAGCCACTGAAGTGGAGATGGCAAATATTCCCAGGGGAAACTGTACCAGCCGGTCTGCGTAATAAAGATAAGAGACACTTCCTTCCTGCAGAAGCGAGGCGAGCAGGGTGCCCACCAGTATGTTTACCTGGTAGACCGCCGCACCGAATACGGCAGGGCCCATGAGAATGGCGATTTTTTTCAGAGCCGGATGCAAGAGAGGTGCTTTCTGCCAGAACCGGATTCCCTTGCGGACCAGAAACGGAACCTGGAGTGCCAGCTGAAGGGCCCCTCCTATCAGCACACCTGCGGCCAGTCCGAAAACCGGGGTTTTTACGTGCGGGGCGATGAAAAGAATTGCGCCGATCATTGCAAGGTTTAAAAATACAGGTGCCAGGGCAGGGGCGGCAAAATGACCCAGGGCGTTTAAAATGCCCATGCACAGAGCGACCAGGCATATAAAAAATATGTATGGAAACATGATCCGGGTAAGGGTCACTGTCAGGGCGAACTTGGCGCCTTCAAACCCGGGCGCTACCACTTCCACAATCCAGGGTGCGGCCACAATACCAGCCACGCTAATTCCGGCCAGGATGACAGAGAGCATGCGAAGAGCCGATCCGGCCAGGGCAAAGGCTTCTTCGCGCCCGTAACGGGTCATCTGTTCTGTAAATACCGGGACAAAAGCCATGCTCAGGGTGCCTTCGGCAAACAGCCGCCGCAAAAGGTTGGGGATGCGAAAGGCCACGAAAAATGCATCAGACAACCGTCCGGCTCCAAAAAACCAGGCGATCACCATGTCCCGGACAAATCCGAGAATCCGGCTAAGCAGTGTTGCAAGTCCTATTATTCCGGCGGCCCGGGTGACGTTTCGTTTTTCATCCATTTCAAATCTGACTTGTTTCGTTTCCGCGGGATCGGTTACGGAATCGGGTTAAACCGTATTTTTCATCTTGACAATGCAAGGTCAATGGGATAAAGATTTAATTTTATATAGTTTGGCAGAAGCTTTGCAAATATCGTTTTATATTATAATTACAGCAGAAGGAGACGTTTAACATTGGCGAATCACAAATCCGCGCTGAAGCGAATCAAGCAAAACGAAAAGCGCAGAATGAGAAACCGGATGGTAAAGACCCGGGCGAAAACCTCGGCCAAAAAAGTGCTTTCAGCTGTTGATAACAACGGCGATGTGAGCGGCGAGTTCAAAAAAGCCCAGTCTGTTATTGACAAGGCAGCCAAAAAGGGGATATTGCACCGCAGAACCGCCGCCCGTAAAATTTCCCGGTTAAACCGCAGGGCCAATACCTCGGCTTAAAGCCTAGAAGTCGTCGGTCATCCGATAGTAAATCCGTTGTGCCAGCCTGCCGGAAAGCCTGGCCACAGCGGATTTTTTGTTCTGTTCGGTTGCAAGCTTGTCTCCTGCCACAGTGTATTCCTCGGATGCGGAGACTGAATTGCCCGACCACAGCACTTTGCCTGACCGGCTTACCAGCTCGGCGTCTACGGTTACAGTAATCCGTCTTTCCGCGGTTTCATAAGGAGCAAGGTGAGATAGGGTGGAGCTTGAAGCCGAGCGGATAACTCCCTTTAAAACCGCATCCGCCTTTTTTTTACCTGTAATCGAAGCCTTGCCGGTTCGCGTGAATTCATAAATAACGTCATTTGTAATAACCGACTCAATCCCGATTTCTCCGGTGCGGTTTTCAAAGGTCTCGATTGCAATGCTGGTGACAGCGCTAGGCAGCTGCCCTGTTCCTGAAAACCGGTAGCCGCAGGAGGCAAAAAAAATAAGGCAGAATGCCAGAAGGCAGTATTTAAAAGCTGTTTTGCAGAAAATAGTCATTTAGAGTCACTCCTAAACAACGATATTGACCAGTTTGTTTTTTACCGCGATCACCTTTTTAATCGGTTTGTCTCCGATAAAACGGTTCACGTTTTCGTCTGCCAGAGCCCGCTTTTTGATGGTTTCGTCGTCTGCGTCCGCCTCGACTTCAAATTTTCCCCTCAGCTTGCCGTTGACCTGAACAACTATCAGCCGGGTATCGTCTGACAGGGCATCCTGCCTGTATGAAGGCCAGGATTCATTTGCCAGGCTCCCCGGCTCATATCCCAGCAAGGCCCAAAGCTCCTCGGTGATGTGGGGCACCATGGGTGCGAGCAGGCGTATGGTTGTTTCCATGGCATGCCGCATAACGCCGCAGGTTTGCCTGTCAGGCTTTTGCTGTGTTATCTCCGGTTCCAGGCTATACATTGTATTAACCAGTTCCATGACCGCGCTGATTGCAGTGTTGAAATGAAACCTGGCTTCGATGTCGTCTGTTACCTTTTTTATGGTTTGATGGGTTTTTATGTAAAGCCGGCGTGCATCATCATTTAAGCCGTCCGGAGTCTGATCATAACTGCCGGAGTTTTGCATGTAAGGCATCCAGTTTCCGGCAAGCCGCCACACACGGTTTAAGAAGCGGAAACTGCCTTCCACGCCCTGTTCGCTCCATTCCAAATCCCTTTCCGGAGGGGATGCAAACAGGCAAAACAGCCGAACCGTATCCGCACCGTAGTGCTCTACGAGCTGGTTGGGGTCTATTATGTTTTTTTTGGATTTAGACATTTTTTCAACCCTGCCGATTTCGGCCGGGCGTCCGCATTTTTTGCAGTATACCGTTTCGTCTATGTATTTGGTTTCCTCGGGATACAGGTAGCCGTGCTCCATGCAGTGCTGGGTTTCCTTGCAGACCATTCCCTGGGTCAGAAGCCTGGTAAAAGGCTCCTTGAAATTGACAAGCTCCATGTCTTTTAACACCCGGGTGAAATACCTGGAGTAGAGCAAATGCATCACCGCGTGCTCCACGCCGCCGATGTACTGGTCCACCGGCATCCAGTAATCGACTGCCCTGGTGTCAAACATTGCAGTGTCGTAATCCGGACTGCAGTATCTTTCAAAATACCAGGAGGATTCCACGAAAGTGTCCATAGTATCGGTTTCTCTTTTGGCATGACCTCCGCATTTCGGGCACTCGGTGTTTATAAACTCCTCGTGGACTGCCAGAGGCGAGCCGCCGCCTTCGAGCAGATCAGCGTCTTCGGGCAGAACCACCGGGAGGTCTTTTTCGTCAACCGGCACTGTTCCGCATTCCGGGCAGTGTATCATTGGTACCGGTGCGCCCCAGTAGCGCTGCCTGGAGATTCCCCAGTCCCTGATCCTATAGCTGACAGCCCGCCTGCCTATGTCGTTTTTTTCAAAATGTCTGATCAGGTCCTCGTATGCCTGTCGGTTGTGCATGCCGTCAAAGGGCCCGGAGTTAACCATTTCTCCATCGCCCGTATAGGCCAGCTCTGAGGCGGTCTCTTCGATACCTGCGTCCTCCGGCTTGATGACCGGTATGATTTCTAAGCCGTATTTGCGGGCAAAGTCAAAATCCCTCTGGTCGTGGGCGGGAACCGCCATGACAGCGCCGGTACCGTATTCCATGAGCGCAAAGTTGGCGGTGTAGATGGGGATTTCTTTGTTGTTGACCGGGTTTACGCACCAGGCACCCAGAAATATACCTTCTTTTTCCCTGTTTTCAAGTATTCGGTCTGTATGGCTTTCCAGGGCCACGCGGTTGATAAATTCTGATACGGCAGATTCCTGTCCGGTTCCTGCTGCAAGCTTGTTTACCAGCGGATGTTCAGGGGCTAGAACCATAAAGGTTGCGCCGTATATAGTATCCGGCCGGGTTGTAAACACGGAAATCGACTCATTTGCGCCGTGGATGGGGAAATAAATTTCCGCGCCGGAGCTTTTGCCGATCCAGTTTTTCTGCATGGTGAGCACTTTTTCGGGCCACCCGGCAAGCCTGTCGCAGTATTCCAGCAGGTCCTCGGCATAATCTGTTATTTTGAAAAACCAGCCCCATAGTTTCTTCTGTTTTACCGGTCTGCCGCATCTCCAGCAGCTTCCGGCTTCCACCTGTTCGTTTGCAAGGACCGTATTGCAGGTTTCACACCAGTTTACATATGATTCCTTCCGGTAGACCATGCCTTTTTCATACATGCGGATAAACAGCCACTGCTCCCACTTGTAATATTTCGGATCGCATGTGG
>JAGXLE010000116.1 GCA_018334855.1 Desulfobacterales bacterium
ACCCGCCGGGAGCATTTGGCAGCATTCCGGATGATTTGAGAAAGTGCAGTATTAAACAAGTTTGTGGCAGGCTTATGAATCGGATGTGACGATTCGGTGAAAAATTTTTTGCAGATGTCTTTTCTGCTGGGGTATAATAATTTTTTTTCAATCAAAAACACCGGAGGCATTATGAATGACCATCACCACCATCACGGCGATGACAAACATCATCATTATCACCATGATCATGATGACAGCGGCAGCGGTTCAGGCCAGGGCGAAATGCCCATGTCCGAGAAGCTCAAAAAAATGGTGGAACACTGGCTGAAACACAATGCGGATCATGCTGCTACCTACCGTCAGTGGGCGGAGCGTGCCCGCCAGGCGGGCATGCCCGATGTGGCGGAAATACTGGAAGGAGTGGCAAAAGACAGCCAGGCCATAAACGGAGACCTTGAGCGGGCGGGAGAGGTGCTGGCTGAAAAGAATTAAAATCCCGGGATGCTAAGACAGAAGGGGATTTGTCAGGCTACTGACTCAATTACGCTTACAGCCGCTGGATCAGATAGATATATGCCGGAAGCCTGCAAAGGGTTTTAAACTTATTGAAACTGGTGAGCAGGCGGTTTTTGTCTCCTGTTTCCTCCAGCGGGGAAAGGTAGACCGCGCCCTTCGGGCAGAAGCGGTTCAGCCTGCTGCGTGTTAAATCCAGAATCGAGGGCAGATGGTTGTCGGGCAGGCCGGCGCCGATTACAAAATTGGCTGTGATTTCTACGTTTTCGTACCTTCGGTTAACCTCGAGCATCCTGTCGAAGGCGTCTGCCACTTTTTCCGTGCTCAGGGGCTTGCCCAGCATGGACAGGGTCCGGGCATCGCCGGATTCCAGCCCCAGGTTGATATAGGTGTAAAAGGGGAGGCTGTTAAGCATTTCAAAGAGGGCTTCGTCTGCGGCAAGGATTGAATCCGCGCTCCCGAAGAGAAAAAGCCGGGGGTCTTTCATTATGGATTTGCCGAGCTCCAGGATCTCCCAGGCTTTTTGCGCGGCAAAGCCAAGCATTTCTATTCCCGCGTAGAGCGCATCGTGCTGGCCCAGGAACACGGAATTGTAATTTATCAGATCCGGGCCGTAAAATTGTTTCAGGGCAGAAAGTTGATCGACAACGGCCTGCCTGGAGCGCACGGAAAATCCGCGCCCGGTTTTAACCCGGCAGAAAGCGCAGTTATAGAGACATCCGTCTGCGACTGTTACGGGAATTACGTCGTATTCCACGTGGCGTGTGTCGGGCGGCAGCACTGTAACCATGCCGCCTATTATCCTGTGGAGGCGGCGTCCCCTCTCTTTGAGCTTTTCCGGCGTCATTTGACGGATGCGCTGCGATAAGGCGGCCTCCGCATCTTTAAAACCAGCGGTGTCAATCGATTCGATTTTTTCTGCCAGCCTGTGCCATGCAGCAAAAGCCTCGCCGACCTCTTCTCTTTTAAATGCATCCCCGCCGAAAATCGTGTTGGTCCGGTAAGGCAGGCAGGGAATATAGTATTCTCCCGTATAATTGTGTGCACCCGAGTAGCCGCCTGCCGAGAAATACTGCCAGTCGTTTCCCGCGGTTCGTTTCAGCCATTCCGCCGAGGTTAGCCAGTCGCCGGTGCGTCCCTGGATTGTTTTAATTTCGCCGTTTAAGTTAAAGCCGAAAATGTGGGCCGGGGTCCGGATTTCGCTGTAGCGTCCGTAGCGGAGCGGATAGCTGATTTTGATATATTCGGTTGCCCCCTGCTTTTCCGGAATAATGGCCAGTTTGTCAATATTGCTGATTTCTGCAGTCATCAGGAGGCGCTGTTTTTATACCTGTGCATGTCCGGCTAACAGGTGAGGTGAAAGCCGGCTGCAATTTTTCTGTTTTCCTTTTGAAGGGCGTTGAACTCTTCGGCGGCTTCCGCCGTGGGCTTTACTATCAGGCGGATGCCCTTTTTCTCCAGTTCTTCGACAAGCTTCCGGTCCGGGGCCATCTGGCCCGGGCTGCCTTTTCCTATCACAACAATCTCGGCCCCGGCTTCCAATATATCTTCTATATCATCGGCAAGTACTATATGGCCGTTTTTTCGTTTCCAGTCCGGTTTAACGGAGTTATTTACGATCTTAATATCGCTGGTATAGGTTTGTCCGTCTATCCGGATACTGCCGAAACGGTAACTTTCAATGCGCATTATATTTCCCCCCTCGGCTGTTACCCGGTTATTTTTACTCAAATTTTTCAGGACTCTTCATTGCTGCCGAGACCTGCAAACTGCACGGTTAGGTTCACGTTTATGTTGAGCCCGCCCTGACTTGAGATCTCTTCTATCAGCCTGGCTACCAGGGAGTTTAAATTTTGCTCAGGAAGTTGAATTTCTGGTGTTGCTTTGGAGTTTCCCGTAACCCGCACTGCAGAGGCTGAACTTGCAGAGGGTTTGCGTCCGCGTTTTGAAGGCTGTTTTATAGTGCGGTTTTTCAGGCGCGAGGTTTTTACATATTTTTTAAGCTCCGGGTAGTCGGCAAGAGTTTGTTCGAGTGTATACCTGTTCTTGCCTGTTTTCCTGGTAAGATCGTAGAGAGCTTCCACAGGCAGGTTGAAGGCTTCAGGCACCAGGTTGTAAGTATAGCCCTTGTGGGTTTTTTTCTTCTCGATGAAAAAGCCCAGGTCGCATTTTTCGCTGTTGCTCAGTTTGGCAAGTATGCTGGCTATGTCCTGGATTTTCATATTTTTGCCGGAATCCTCGGCCACCTTTTTTGTAATTTCAGGAGATTTCATTTCCTGGCCTGAACGCATGGCGTCAATTATAAATTCGCTGTTTGTCTTTTTGTTTTTTTCCATTATCATTTCCTTTTTTACTGGATTAAAATCGGCACTTTCCACTGTTTGATAAACAAGAATGTTCTGGGAGATAGAACCAATTCGTTGTTCTTACTTTCTAATGTATTTGTTCTATAAATAATGCAATAATTAAATTTGTCAAGTATGTTATGGATTTATTTACAACCGGTTATCCGTTGTCGTCGATAAAAATTTTTATACGAATTAATTGCGGCCGGCTGTAGTGTTGTTAATGAACCGTAAATCGAACAAATGTTGGTGTTTTGCTCTTGACAGGTTTCTGCCCGCCGGAGTATGAAAATAGCGATCATACGTGAACAAAGGATTAATATGTGAACAAAGGGCTAATGCGCCGCCTGATTTTTATCCGGGAAATTGCCGATGAATCAAATAGACAGGTTCGACTACGTCTGCCGCGCCCCGAATGAATACGCCGCAAATTACAAGCAGGAAACCGGCGGAAAGATTCTGGGATTTTTCTGTTCCTATACTCCGGAAGAACTGATTTACGCCGCCGGTATATTGCCGTTTCGCCTTTTCGGCACAAAGGGCGAAATCCGGCTTGCTGACGCGCATCTTCAGTCTTATTGCTGCTCCTTGGTCAGGGGAGGACTGGAGGCTGCATTAAACGGCAGCCTGGATTTTTTAGACGGTGCGGTTTTCCCCCATACCTGTGACTCGATACAGCGGCTTTCAGATATCTGGCGGTTAAACGCCGGCTTTGCCCATCATTTTGACGCGGTTTTGCCGGTAAAGCTAAATACCGACAGCGCCCGGCAGTACATGACCGAAGTTCTAAATGGCTTCAGGCAAGACCTGGAGGCCGCTTTTGAAACACAAATTTCAGATGAAGCAATCCGTGCCGCCATAAGGGATTATAACCTTATCCGGGAAAAGCTTGAAACTCTCTACGGGCTTCGAAGCCGCGCGCCCGGCCTGTTTGAGCCTTCAACAGTTTACCGGATCACCGCTGCGGCAATGGTCATGGAGAGAAAGGAGTTTCTAGAACAGGTCACGGAATTTCTGGACGGAATTGAACGGGATGCAGCCGGAAAGAAGGAAACAGGAAGAAAAAGGATCGTGCTTTCCGGCGGTATCTGCACGCATCCGGATATATATGATCTGCTGGCAAGGGCGGGTGCAGACGTTGTCTGGGACGATCTGTGCACCGGGGCACGCTGGTTTGAAGGCAGGGCAGCAGAAGACGCTGCAGACCCGGTGGAGGCTGTGGCCGACCGGTATCTGACCCGCAACGTTTGCCCGGCCAAACACCTTGATATCAAGGCCCGGGCAGGGGAGCTTGTCGATACGGTGCGCCGGCAGCGGGCCGATGGGGTGATTTTTGTGCTTCTAAAGTTCTGCGATCCTCACGCCTTTGATTATCCGTACCTCAAGGGGGTTCTCGATGAAGCGGGGATACCGGGCCTTCTGCTTGAAATCGAGGATCAGCCGCCCCCTGAAGGGCAGTTGATGACCCGTTTTGAAACCTTTGTGGATATGCTGTAGAAACTGTATTGAAATTATGTTTGAATCCGGGAGCCGTAGTTGAGCCTGTATCATAAAACGGAGGCAGTCTGATGACAGATAGTGAAAAACCCCGTGATCCTGAAAAGGAAAAGCGCAAGATCAAGACCGTTTCCAGGATGAAGGAGATAATGACCAATTACTACATGGAGGCCAAGACTGCCTGTGAACAGGGACGAAAAGTGGCATGGATAACCAGCGGCGGGCCGGTGGAGCCGCTGATCGCCATGGATGTCATTCCGGTGTATCCCGAAAATCACGGCGCCATGATAGGTGCCTCCAAGATGGGAGGACAGCTTTGCGAAAAAGCCGAAGAGATGGGATATTCCAGGGACCTGTGTTCCTATGCCCGTTCGGATATAGCCGATTCCGTGGTCAGGGAAGGCCCCATAGGCGGGCTTCCTGAGCCCGACATGCTGGTATGCTGCAACAACATCTGCGGCACGGTGCTGAAGTGGTACGAGACAGCAGCCAGGTATTTCAACGTGCCGCTTTTCATACTCGACACCCCTTTTGTTCACAGGGAGTTTTCAGAAGAAGCCAGAAAGTACGTGCTTGCCCAGATAAATGAATACGTGGAGTTTCTGGAAACCCACTGCGGGAAAAAAATGGATCATGACCGAATGGAAGAGGTGGGCCGTTTGTCTGTGGAGGGAACACAGCTGTGGCAGGCCGTGCTTGACACTTGTGCCGCCAGACCGTCTCCCATGACCGCTTTTGATGCTTTCTTCCACCTGGCCCTGATTGTAACCCTCAGAGGCAAACAGATTACGGTCGATTACTACCGTGAGCTGCTCGATGAATTAAATGACCGGATTTCGCAGGGCATAGCCATGGTCCCCAACGAGAAGTACCGGCTGCTTTGGGACAATCTGCCTGTCTGGTACCGCACCAGGTGGCTTTCTGACAAATTTGCCTCACATGATGCAGCCCTGGTGGCAGATACCTATACCTCGGCCTGGAGCGGGATGCTGCCGGACATGAACGGGCAGTCCTTTCTC
>JAGXLE010000117.1 GCA_018334855.1 Desulfobacterales bacterium
ACGGCTCTTTTCGGAAAAGCCGGCAAAACCGTGGAATGGAACCGCAGTGATCCGGCATGCAACGCGCTCGAGCCCCTTTTCAAATCTCTGCCCGTCAACACAATACTTTTCGCCAGGCCGGCCGAACCTTACCGCACCTGCCTGGAGTATCTGGCAAAAACCGCATCGTCGGGCGTGATACGGCCGGATGATTCGGAAACGCGCATGTTTCTTCAGGACTTGCCCGTGGCGCCCGGCCTTGACGCTGTAGGGCTTGGGCAAATTTTTGAAAACAGGAAATGCGCAGTGATTCCGGAACAAGGCATTGCCGCCCGCGGGACTGATATTTCCGAAGCTTATGTAAATTTTTCCGCTGCCTGTTTTTCGGGCTTTGTAAAATTTTTTTCAGATATCCTTCAGTACAGCCGCACCCACGATATTGACAGGCAATGGACAGAAGCCTTTTCCCGGGCCTGCAGTCACCTGCCCGAGCCGGCCGTGTTTGACGAGGAAGAACTGATGAAAGGCCCTTTTGAAAACCACCAGGAAGCCGGCAGGGCAATCATTGAAGCCGGCCGGAAGATCATTGAAATGGGCCTTGTCAATGCAAGCTTCGGCAACATCTCATACCGGCTGGACACTTCTCTTTATATAAGCTGCTCAGGCAGCTTCCTGGACGAGCTCGACGATGCCCTGGTTTGCGCAAACCTGGAAGATCATTCCTGTGAAGGGGGCAAGCCCTCGTCCGAGTTTCCCGTTCACGTCGAAATAGCCAAATCAACGGATTTTAGGGCTGTAATCCACGGGCACCCGCTGTTTTCAGTAATAATGTCCATGGATTGCCGTGTGGAGGGCTGTGATCACGAGGGCAGCTGCCACAGGGATTGTCCGCGGCAACGCCTGATCAGCGGAATACCCATTGTTCCCGGCGAAACCGGCAACGGGCCCTTCGGGCTGAGCAAAACCGTTCCGCCGGCGGTAAAGCGAAGCAAGGCGGCCATTGTCTATGGCCACGGTGTATTTACCTGCGCCCTGGAAGATTTCAACAACGCCCTCGGCAGAATGATTACCATCGAGAGCCTCTGCCGCAAAATCTATTTCGATCGCATCAGCTCCCAAATCGGAGACCATCAATAAAAATTGTAAAAATTGGGGACAGATCTATTTTTAGATGCGGCCTCCGCTCCAGCGGAGCTTGGCTTTCAGAATATCAAAGTAGTTCTGGCCGGGCAGCTTGATAAGCTGCAGAGGGTATCGGCTTTTTTCAATGACTATCTCGTCTGAGGCATCTATTTCCAATCCCTGCTGGCCGTCAAAAGTGGCTACTATATCCGAAGCCTTTTCACCCAGGTGAATTTTGATCTGCGAGGTATTGGGCACGATAAGCACCCGGTTGGTCAGGGTAAAGGGACAGATCGGGGTTACCAGGAAACCTTCCACTGCAGGGTGTACAACCGGTCCGCCCGCAGCCAGGGAATAGGCGGTGGAACCGGTGGGGGTTGAAACGATTAAGCCGTCGCTGCGGTAGGTGGTCAGGTAATGACCGTCTATATAGGTCTCGATATTTGCGAGCCTGGCCAGTACCCCCTTGTTTATAACCACGTCGTTTAACACGGTTTCCTTAACATAGGGCCGGCCTTTTCTTATTACCCGGACCTGCAGGCGGGTACGGGATTCGATTGTAAATTCCTTGTTTAATACCTTCTCTGCGGCGGAAAAAAGGTCATCTTCTGAAATTTCGGCAAGAAAGCCGATATCGCCGAATTTTACACCTATCATGGGGATACCGGCGTCTCCTATCCATCTCGAGGCGCTCAAAAAAGTTCCGTCTCCGCCAAGCACGAAAACACAGGCAATGTGCTCCGGATCAACTCCCCGATCCCGGTAATTTTCCAGGCCCAGCCCTGGATGGAAGGCTTGCTGGCGAATAACCTCTATTCCCCGGGATCGGAGCCAGGATTCAAAAACATCCGCCTTGTCCTGTGCCGCCTTGTCCTGTTTTACGAATAATCCGATCTGTTCCAAAGCGCCCCCGCCATGCCTTTATTTGCCAAACCGCTTTCCGTACCGTATATGAGACATACTAATTTCTCGGAGACCGGGCAAGGATTTTTATCAGGCAGCAGGCTGCATACCTGTGCACCCTTTCTTGACATTTATTATCTGGCTTTGTATTTTTACAATTTGAAATCTGCCGGTTAAAGAATACCTTTTGGACGCATAAAGATAAAATCCTTATTAGCCACCCCTTAGAAAAAGGAAAAAAACAGATGGAAAAACAAGAACTTATCGAAATGCTAAACAAGGACCTGGCAGACGAGCATGCAGCCATACTGCGCTATCTCATCCACAGCTACCTGGAAGGTGAGGATACCCAGATCGGCGCAAAACTGCTTTCCAGGGCCCGCGAGGAAATGTGGCACATGCACTGGCTGGGCATGATCATCGGGGCGCTGGGCGGCGAGCCCAACATGGAACCCGGAGAATATCCATACGATGACACCAACCGTGCAACCATTTTGAAGTCCTACGTCAATTACGAGAAAAATCTCGTGCCCCACTATGAGCAGGAAGCCGAAATGGTCACTGAGCCACACATCAAACGGGTTCTGCTAAGAGAAGCCTGGGAATCAGAGATGCATGCCGAAAAGTTCCAGAAAATGCGCGACAAGCTCTCCCAGGAAGAAGCAGCCGGCCTGCCGGGCGAGGAAAACGAGCTGCCCGACGAACTTGTCGGCATGCTCCAGCAAAGCGTGGCGGCAAAATACCGGCAGATGCTCCAGACGCTCAGAGATGCCTGGGTTTTCCAGGACCACGGGGTGGATGCCTGGCAAAGGATGGATTTTTCCATGACCAAGATGAAACAGCTAGCCCACAGCTCAGAGGAAGTAGCTGAAAACGGCATTGAACCGGATTTCAGCACAGGCGTCATAGACAGCGGCAAATCCTTTGAGGCTGCCATTGACAAGGCGATCAGCGAGCTGCAGGACTCCCTGGCCCTGCACAAAAAGCTCCAGTCCGACCCTGAAGCGCAGAAACACGGCGGCCTGATGTCCAATCTGGATCTGACCGTGCGGCAGGAGCAATACGAAACCGAAGAGCTCCAGGACCGGCAGAAAAAGCAGAAGTAGCAGCAGGCAAACAGGACAGCAAAAACAAAAATGCCGCAGGCACCTGCGGCATTTTTGTTTAAAATCCTGCAATATTATAAGCGCCGTCCCCTCCGGGGCGGCGGCAAAATTCTCTCCAGGCTACGGCAAATCCTCCCACCTGTTTTCCAGACGTTTCATGACGTCGGGCATGGTGGTGTATTCCATTTCCTCCATGGGCAGGCGGTGGGGTTCAAACGGGCCATGGCGCCGCATGTGATCGGCCAGCCTGTTGCACTCGTGCCTGGCAATGTCAAAACTCGGATCATCAAACATGTCTCTCGGCCCGATCAGTTTGCCGCCGGTGATCTGGAAGCCCAGGGCCGTCACCCGGGGCGGTCCGTCAAACCGGGAAGGATTGGCATCGCGCTCGGCAACCGGCATCAGCGGGCCGGTGTGCGAGCCCCGCATCCAGCCCTCGACCAGCTGGGCCCGGGTAAACGGCTCCAGCAGTTCGCCCACTGCCGGGAAATCACCCTGGCAACGGGTGATGTACACGGGGTCGTCCTTGCCCACGTACTTGCCCGCGGTCAGCGCAAGCCGCTCGGTGGATGTGGCTGCCGCGACTTCGCCTTCCTTGGTATAGACCGATTTGACCATATATTGGCTGGGGGCGCCGATAAAGACCAGCAGATCGTAGATTTCCTCGGGCGCGTTAAAAAAGATGCGTTTATGCCCCTTGACATCGTGAACTTCGAACTTGAACCCGTCATGCAGGCTCGGGGAGATCACAAGGCCTGCGGTGTTAAACGGATCGGCATAGGCCTTGTAAAGCGGAATGTTCCATGCGCCGGCAGATGTCTTATCCGCCATGAACACGATGACCGGCTCGGATTTGCGTTCCTCAAATTCCATTTCTGCCAGGCCGGGGCCCATCCCGCGGATCGTATTTGCAAAAGCATCGCTTAACAGGTCCTGCCCGGCGCCGTAAAGCCCGAGCTTTTTTGCAGTTTCCGCACACGACCAGAAAATGTCCCATGATAGTTGATGGATTTCCTTATTGTCTGTTCCCTGTCGGTGGGTCATGATCAGTTCCAGGTCGTCGCCGCACGCGGTAACATGATAATCGAGAATCTTTTCCTGGTGCTGGGCACCTTCAAGGCCTTTTTCAGCCTCGTCGATTAAATCCTGGTGAATGGATGAATGTCCTACAAGTCCTCCTACATCCGCCTTGATCACGCTTAACGTCACTTTTTTGTCCATTTTTTGCCCTCCTTGCATATATTAGGAGTTAGCGCTTATAACAGTGAAGATATGCATAAAACCACGACGTGAACTGATTCGATGGTATAAAAAGCAGATATATTTGATTATCTTTTATAATAATCATTTTTCGTGATATATCAACCATAAAATCCGGGAATATGCGCCATAAGCGGTGTGGCGGCGCCCGTGCGTAAATTGGGAACAGGTCTGAGCTTGACTTTATATTGCCGTTCATTTAATGATGCATTGTATATTATACAAATTTCAGGAAATTTTATGAAAATACATGAAAAAACAGCAAAAAAAGAAGGAGTCAGCTAAATCATGGCACAATTGATAGCAGACCGCAGGGACGTGGATTTTGTTTTACACGAGCAGATGAAGGTCGGGGAAGTGGCCAAACATGAAATGTTTGCAGAGTTTAACAAAAAAACTGTTGATATGATCGTTTCTGAGGCGCGCAACCTTGCTGTAAAGGCCATCCTGCCCACCTTTAAGGAAAGCGACCAGGTGGGCTGCACCCTGGAAAAAGACGGCACCGTAAAGGTGCCCGACTGCTTTCACCAGGTAAACGAGCTCTACAAGGACGGCGAGTGGCTGGCCATGATCGACGAGCCGGAATACGGCGGGCAGGGCATGCCAAAGACCGTGGCCCTGGCCGCGGAAGAATACTTCTACGGTGCAAATTCGTCTTTTATGCTCTATCACGGCCTGTCCCACGGCGCGGCCAACCTGGTCAAGACCTTCGGCACCGAAGATCAGAAAAAGCACTACCTGCCGAAATTATATTCAGGGCAGTGGTCTGGGACCATGCTGCTGACCGAATCTGAGGCCGGCTCTGACGTGGGCGCGCTCCAGACCGTGGCCACCCCTAATGATAACGGAACATACAGCATTTCAGGAACCAAGATTTTTAT
>JAGXLE010000118.1 GCA_018334855.1 Desulfobacterales bacterium
GAGAAAGGATCAGAAACCAGGCTAAAATGTGCGGAGGAGTGGGACGCTGCGGACGGATCCTGTGTTGTGCTGCATTTATGACAAAATTTGACCCGGTAACCATAAAAATGGCCAAAAAGCAGGGCCTGTCTCTTAACCCGACCAAAATTTCAGGGGTCTGCGGAAGGCTGATGTGCTGCCTGGCTTTTGAATACAATGCTTATTCCCACAACTACCAGACAGCAGATAACGATTCAAACAACGACGACCATAACCTACAGGAATAAAAATATGGATTCTTCCTTCTATATTACAACACCTATCTACTACGTAAACGCAAAGCCTCACCTCGGGCACACCTACACCACGATTGCGGCAGACGTGGCCCGGCGCTTCCACCAGATGAAGGGCGAGAAGACCTTCTTTCTTACCGGCACAGACGAACACGGGGATAAAATAGTAAAGGCCGCAGAAGCTGAAAACACTGACCCGGCAACTTATGCTGACCGGATTTCCGCCCTTTTTAAAAATCTCTGGCCTTATTACAGAATTTCTTATGACCGGTTTATACGCACAACAGATCAGGACCACATTGCAGTTGTAAAACAGATCCTGCAGAAAATATATGATAGCGGTGATATTTATTTCAGCGAGTATGAGGGACTTTACTGTTATGACTGCGAACGATTCTTTACCTCACGTGAACTTGTCGACGGCAAATGCCCGGACCACGGCAAGGAACCTGTGGCTATCAAAGAAGCCAACTATTTTTTCAGGATGAGCGGCTACCAGCAATGGCTTATCGATTATATAAACGATCATCCTGACATGATTCAGCCGGAGCGGTATAAAAACGAAGTGCTGGGCTTTCTGCGCGAACCGCTGGAAGACCTGTGCATATCAAGGCCCAAATCAAGGCTCCAGTGGGGCATCACCCTGCCTTTTGACCAGAATTATGTAACTTACGTGTGGTTTGACGCCCTGATAAACTATATATCCGCCCTCGGCTATCCCGACGGGCAAGACTTTAAAACGTTCTGGCCGCACGTGCGCCACATCGTGGCCAAAGACATTTTAAAGCCGCACGGAATCTACTGGCCGACAATGTTGAAAGCCGCCGGAATCGATATCTACAAACACCTTTTTGTGCACGGCTACTGGAACGTCGAAGAAAGCAAAATGTCAAAAAGCCTCGGCAATGTGGTCGACCCGATCTACCTGAAAGATACTTACGGAAGCGATGCCATCCGCTATTTTCTCATGCGTGAAATGACATTCGGCCTCGATTCAAGCTTCTCGGAAGTAGCGCTTATAAACAGGATCAACTCGGATCTTGCAAACGATCTGGGCAACCTGTTTTCCCGCGTGCTTGCAATGTTTCGCAAATATTTCAAGGCGGCCGTGCCGGACTGGAACCCTGATGAAAGCGAAATTTTCGGAGTCGATCTGAAGGCTGATGCACATGAGGCCATAAATGCATTTTCAGCAGGCATGGAAAACTTTGAGTTCCACAAGGGGCTTGCAGCCGTCTGGGAATATATTGGCAAAATGAACAAGTTCGTGGACAGCGCCGCGCCATGGGAGCTGGCCAGGCAGGAATCGGGCAGGCGGCAGCTTGAAACGGTTATCTGCAATCTGCTGGAGGGTTTAAGGGTAGTATCCGGGCTGATCTATCCCGTCATGCCCGATACAGCAATCACGATGCAAAAACATCTCGGCCAGGATCCGGACCGGCCCTTTTACCTAATCGATGAATTATACAAGTGGGGCGTGATAACCCCGGGCACAAAAATGCCGAAAGGCATCTCTCTTTTCCCGCGAATCGATCCTGAAACTATTTTTAAAGAAGGCGCCGAAAACGGGGAACAAAACGAAGAAAGCCCTTTGACTGAGCCCGAAATCGGAATGGATGATTTTGCCGGAATAGACCTGCGCGCAGCCACCGTGATTTCAGCGGAGAAAATCGCCAAGGCGGACAAGCTGCTCAAACTCGAGGTGGACCTTGGCTTTGAGAGGCGGACCCTGGTGGCCGGCATTGCACAATTCTACACCCCCGAGGAGCTGACAGGCAAAACGGTAGTTGTTCTTGCAAACCTTAAACCGGCTAAACTAATGGGTGTTCGCTCGCAGGGAATGGTTTTGGCAGCCGTTGACGAAGAAAACGGCGCCGTGGCCGTGCTTGATCGCCACATACCTCCGGGCACCCGGTTGAAATAGTCATATAACTGGTCTCAATGGCAAAACTGCGTAAAAGAAAACCGAAATACAGTCTGTATACAAGCAACAACTCCGCCTGGAGAAAATACCAGCGCAAGCTGAAGCAAAAAACGGCCAAAAAGAAGGCCCTGGGCCGCCTGCCCGTCTATGTGCTGGTTTTATGCATCTGCGCAGTGCTGATAAAGGCCGGGTTTTACCTGCTTGAGCAAGGGCCTGGCCGGGCCGGCACTCAAAGCCCATCGGAAGATACACAAATAGAAAAAATCGGGTTTTCCGGCTTAAAACAGATCATTGATCCCCAAGACTTCATAAACCTTAAAGAACCCGTCATCCATAAACAAATCAAAGGACTTGGCTACGGCTTTCACACCAGCCTGGATCCAAAACTGCAAAAATCCATTATAGCGATGATGGACAGGAGATGGTCCAGGCATATAGGCATTGTTGTAATGGAGCCGCAGACCGGCCGCATTCTGGCAATGGCCTCCTATAATAAAAACGGGCATGAAGATAAAAACCCCTGCCTGAGTGCCGCTATCCCTGCTGCAAGCCTGTTTAAAATCGTCTCTGCCGCTGCAGCGATCGAGACCTGCGGATTTGATCCGGACACGCAACTTTCATACAACGGACGAAAATACACCCTGTATCGCTCCCAATTGGAAAAAAAGGAAAATAAATATACAAACCACGTAACCCTTGAAAAGGCGTTTGCCGAGTCTGTCAACCCTGCGTTCGGCAAGATAGGCATGCATTATTTAGGTAAAACGATACTTGAAAAATACGCAGCAAGCTTCGGATTTAACAGAAAAATTGATTTTAGCCTCCCGCTTGAAACAAGCATTGCCAGAATTTCTGACAAATCCTACAACTGGGCGGAAATCGCCTGCGGATTCAACGACACCACCCTGATATCTCCGCTGCACGCAGCCATGATGGCCGCCGCAATTGTGAACCGGGGACAGATGATGAAGCCTTTTATCATTGAAAGGGTATCTGCAGAAGATCAGCTGGTTTATAAAAACAAGACGGAAGAATTTGACAGTCCCATCGCTCCTGAAACAGCCCGCAAGCTGCGTGTTCTTATGAATTCCTCTGTAGTATCCGGCACTGCAAGCGGCAGTTTCAGGGGAGGCAAAAGCAGAACAATCCTTGAAAATTTCGATGTAGGCGGTAAAACAGGCTCGATTAACAACAACGCCGAACACATCAAATTCGACTGGTTTGCCGGCTATGCCGAACATAAGAAAACCAGCGGGAAAATAGCCGTATCCATTCTCATAGCCCATGAGAAATATATCGGCACCCGCGCACCGGAATATTTTCGCAAAATTGTATATCAATATTTTCAAAACAATATAAAAACAGCCGGGAGCTCTTAAATGAATGCACGGATACCGACCGGGCAGAAAAATTTGCTGAAAAGAATCTTTAAAAAAGCCGTTGAATTATTCAGAAACTTTTATTTCGGAAAAACACCGCATACGATCCAGGGCAAGGCGATCATTTTATTTCCCTACCTTCCCGGCAGACTGTCATGCGGATTGACAGGGATGGTTGCTTTCCGGAGCAGTCAGGCATCGCCCCGCGATTTACCGGATGCAGATCCTGAATCAATTTCCGCCCTGTTCAAGGATATCTCAAAGCAGGGCCTTTCAAACTCTGAGTTTGATCCCGCCGGCAAAGCTGAGGGCTACCTGGGCGGCCGGGATGCAGCAGAACGGCTGTTTTCAGCAATCCGGGATCTAAAGGAAAACGAGAGATTCTACAACCTGTTTAACAGCGTGCTTTCCAGGAAAAAAATGTCGGATTTGCTAAAAGAGCTGGAAGGCTTTGTTGAAACCGAGTCTGTACAGCTTCATACATGGATGGGCCGTCTGCCTGCCGACGAGTTTGACACGGTTTCCACAAGAATAGAAGTGCTCAAAGATGCGGTGTGGTGCCTGAAAACCGAGATTCTCGGAAATATCGAAAAAGTCCGCGATCTTCTGGCCGATACAAACGAGCCGTCTCAAACCGCTGTTTCGGTTGCCAGTCAGATAAACGCAGTGTTTAACAGCATAGACCGCCTGGAAGTAAGAGGCCGGGATTCAGCAGGGATTTCACTGCTCTTTATTCTCGATGAAAAAGACTATTTAAAATTTGAAAGCGAAATAGACGAAAAAAATCTTGGTGAAGAATTTGCTTCCCGCACAAACCGCAGCCTGCTGACCAATAAAAGCATCTCTGTCAGGAAGTCGGGGTCTGGTAAAAGCACACAGTTCGCTGTTGCCCTGACCTACAAGGTAGCCGCGGAAATCGGAAGCCTCGGGGACAATATCTCATTTCTGCGCAAACAGCTCTGCAGTGACAGGCTGTTTCAAATTCTGTTAAATGAGCAGCACAGGTATTTCACAATTTCGGCCCACACCCGCTGGGCATCAGTGGGGGAAATAAACGAAAACAACTGCCACCCGGTAGACGCCTGCACAGAATCAACCATTATCCATGACACCGGCATCATTCATGTGAGCTTAAACGGCGATATCGACAATTACCAGCAGCTAAAGGCCGACCACCTTGCAAGGGGAGTCCGCTACCCGGAGGAAATCAGCTGCGATACGAAAATAATCCCGATGCACCTGGCCTTCTACCTCAACCAGGGCCACAAAGTGGAGGAAGCTTTCAGGCTGGCGGTAAACGATTTTAAAGGCTCGCACGCAATCTCGATGCACACCGACCTTGCCCCGGGCAAAATTTTTCTGGCGCTTAAGGGAAGCGGCCAGGCTGTTTTTATCGGCCTGGCCAGGGATCACTATATTCCAACCTCAGAGGTCTACGGGTTTGCCGAACAAACCCCCTATTTTCTGAAAATGGAGGGCGAGGCCGCCAAAAAGGACGAAAACGGCAATACCATCACCGGCCAGATATGCATTGTGGACCAGGATTCGGGGGGCGGGCTTTCAGGTATTTCGGCAATGTTTTACGACGGCACCCCGATTGAATTCACAGACGATGATATCCGGCGTACTGCCCTGACTTCCAGGGACATAGACCGCCAGGATTTT
>JAGXLE010000119.1 GCA_018334855.1 Desulfobacterales bacterium
CACGAATTTTGCCGGTATTTTTTTGATTACATCCGCCAGCTTGCCCGCGGATTTGGGGGAAACCGGCCGACCCATCTTGCGCAAAGTCACCAACCCGGCTGCATCCACGTCCATGCCGATCACTCCGGCTCCGGCAGCCAGCGCCTTGTCAGTTTTGGCAAACAGCTCGTCATCCTCCCACGGCTTGATAAACGGAATTCCCCGGCCGTCAAGTTCCTTGATCGCGGCAAATCCGCTTTCATGAATAACCTCCGGCACGCCGTCTCCGGTACATCCCAGGGTGCCGGCTTCGGCACAGGCCGAAAGCTTGGCGGAAATATAATCCTCCTCTGGCATGCCGCCGCCCATGTTAAAGGAGACTCCGCCAATGGGCGCGGCCATTACCGGCATGGATAAATCGAATCCAAGCAATGAAAGGCCGAGCTCCGGTTCGGCAGCATCATGGAGGCACCGCATATTGAGCTTGATCTCAGACAGGGCCCCTATATTATCCTTAAAACCTGAACCGGTTCCAAGCCCTCCCATTCCAGGCACTTCCCCGGCACAGGCACGCCCGTCGCAAACCGGACAAACCCGGCAGTAGCCTTTCATAAGGCTCCGCGCTTTTTCACGAATTTCCTTCATTTTTCTCTCCGCGTTTTTAAATGGTCTCCGTACGGAAAAGGCAAATCAGCCTTACCGGATGGAAACTAAATACGGTCGCAGGGCACATCTCCAAGCAGCTCCTCCAGGTCCTCGTCAATGGCCCCGGCCAGTTCATCCAGTGTAAACCGGGCGCCGCATGCACGGCAGCGCAGAAAGGTTCTGGTTCAGGTACGATTGATGCGCAATTGTGCATTTTCACACTCCGGGCAGACAACATTTACATATGGTCGAAAATAACCCATGATTATCTCTTTTATTCAAACATCAAAGCAATACAGATTACGATTCCTTTTCCTTCTTGACAAAACCCAACTCCCTGTTCATTAATTATATAACAGTAAAAGGGATTCTGTTCAACATTACAACATCATATGCAGGCGGGAGTTCTGATTTGGAGCGAAAATATGCGGGAAACGATGCGGCTGAATACGAGGAACTAAGTCCGGAAATTAAAAAGGCGATTTTTGAAAGAACAGGAAAACAGATCCCCTTCTGGAATCTTCTGGGAATCGAGCTTGTGGAACTGAAAAAAGGCTGGTCCAGGCTCAGGCTCCCCTTTGCCGGCAAGCTTGCCAACGCAGGCGGTATAGCACACGGCGGTGCGGTTTTTTCAGCTGCCGATTCTGCTGTAGGCACCGCCCTGGTAAGCATTGCCGCAGAAAATGAATCAATAAGCACAATTGAAATGAAAATCAATTACATAAAAGTATTTGGGCAGGGAGACATCTACGCCGAGGCATTTATTGTCCATAAAGGAAAAAACACAGCACTGGGAGAAGTGGAAGTAACAGACGACAGAGGCAATCTTGTAGCAAAAGCAACAGCCACCTATGCTGTAATCAAAAGGAAATAGCAGCAATTATTTTCTCCATATTTTTTAACAGTCTCGTAATTTTTTAACCTCTTGACTTTTTTGTTTGAAATATCTATTCAATGAATAGTCATAACTCTGAACCCTTTTTCAACTCAAACCCCGGACAAGGAGAGACTAATGACTCAAAAAAAAAGAAACCCCAGTTTTGATTCCATGGTCAAGTACTTTTTAAAGCACTACAATATTGCCACCAAACAGGATATCAACCGTCTTACCCAGAAAATAGAGGGCCTGCAGAAAAGCCTTCAAAAAATGGCCGGAACACAAAAATCCGCCTTCAGGCAGGAAAAAAACAAATCCGCCTCAGATGTGGTGTTAAACGTAATAAAAGATATAGGCAACGGCGCAGGCATTGCCGATATTAAAGCCAAAACCGATTATGACGACAAAAAGCTTAGAAACATCATATACAGGCTAAACAAGCAGGGCAAAATACAGAGGAAAAAACGAGGCATATACATTCCCGAATAATCGGGACAAGCCGTTTTTCCCATTTTTTATACCCGCCTTACAAACCGGTTCTGCGGCCCGCAGGCTGCCGCAGCCGCCCCTTTAATGCTCCGGCAAAACCGCACCCGGCCGGCCGTTGTCTCCCTTTGACTTTACCCGGGCTGGTCGAATATGATATCCGTCTTTTTCATGTTAGCGGCACTTTTTAAAGACACCAAGATATATGGAGAAAAACATAATGCAGGATAACGCAGATCCGAAAAATCCCGGGCTGAAAACCGGGGACCGGATTTCCGGCTACCGGGTTGAAAAAATAATTGAACTACCGGAAATCGGCGGTTTTTTTTACGAGCTCGAGCACCTGCCCACCGGGGCGCAGCACATCCACATCAGCCGGCCTGACCCGGAGAATGCTTTTGCAGTGGTTTTCAAGACCGTACCCGGGGATTCCACCGGGGTGGCGCATATACTTGAACATACGGTTCTTTGCGGCTCGAGCAAATACCCGGTGCGCGATCCGTTTTTTTCAATGATGAAGCGCAGCTTAAGCACCTTCATGAATGCATTGACCGCTTCGGACTGGACCATGTATCCATTTTCAACACAGAATGAAAAAGACTACTACAACCTGATGTCAATATATCTCGACGCCGCATTCTTTCCCCGCCTGGACAGGCTCAGCTTCAAGCAGGAAGGCCATCGCCTGGAGCCCGAACCGGATCCGGAAACAGGAAAAGAGCGGCTGGTATATAAGGGCGTGGTCTACAATGAGATGAAAGGAGCCATGTCATCTCCGGACCAGGTAATGGCGCGTTCGCTTCTAAACGCCCTGTATCCCGACACCACCTACAGCCACAACTCCGGCGGAGAGCCCGAACAGATTCCAGGTCTCACCCACCAGCAGCTCGTTGAATTCCACAGACACCATTATCATCCGAGCAATGCATTTTTCTATACCTACGGCGAACTTCCCCTGGAACCCCGACTCCGGTTTATCGAGGATACGGTCTTAAAGCAATTCTCAAAGATCGAGCCGGACACCGGGGTCCCTTCCCAGCCAAGATGGAGCGAGCCGAAAACCGCCGTTTATTACTACCCGGTCGATCCGGAAGAAGACACCCGAAAAAAAGCCCAGGCCTGTCTTGCCTGGCTGACCGCAGACATCAGAGATGATTACGAAGTTCTGGTATTATCAGTACTCGAACAGGTGCTTATCGGCAATCCCGGGGCCCCGCTGCGAAAAGCGCTCATGGATTCCGGCCTGGGAAGCACTTTAAGCGATGCAAGCGGACTGGACTCGGAAAACAAGGACACCATGTTTGCCTGCGGCTTAAAGGATGTAAATCCTGAGGATGCGGAAAAAATTGAAAAAATTATATTCGACGTCCTTGCCGGACTTGCGGAAAAAGGCGTTGAGCGCCGTCTTGTGGAATCTGCCATCCACCAGATTGAATTTCACAGAAAAGAGATAACCAACACTCCGTTTCCTTACGGAGTAAAGCTGCTTTTGCGCTTTTGCGGGGACTGGCTCCATAAGGGAGACCCGGCTGTTGCCCTCAAGTTCGACCGGCTGCTTAAACGCTTTTTCCATGAACTCGATACAACCGATCTTATGGAAAACAGGATACGGAAATACTTTATAGACAACCCACACCGGGTGCGCATGACCCTGGAGCCCGACCCTGAACTCTACGAAAAACGCAGGGGAAAAGAACAGCAGGAGCTGGCTGCCATAAAGGAGAAACTGGGTCCCGGGGAAATTGAAAAACTAAGAAAAGACGCAGAAGAACTGCGCAGGCTCCAGGAGTCAGACGAGGATCTTTCCTGCCTGCCGAACCTGGAAATGGAGGACATCCCGCCAGACATCCGGGTCATGCATTCCTCGGGCAGCATGGAAAATATTCCAACAGACCTCTATGACCAACCTACATCCGGAATTCTATATTACACCACGGCCTTCGGCATCCGGAATCTCGACCCGGAACTCATCCCCATGGTGCCGCTTTTCTGTTATGCCATGACACAGTGCGGCACCTCGGACTACGACTACGTGGAGCTGGCCAGAAGAATTGATCAGTACACCGGCGGCCTGGGCTTTTCGGTAACCGCTGCAAACCGGTTTTTTGAAAACAATTCTCCCTGCCTTCCGATGCTGACCGTTTCGGCCAAGTGTTTGTCCAGAAACATAGGAGACACTTTCGAACTGCTCGGAGATCTGACGGAAAAGTATGATTTTTCAGACCTGGAGCGGCTGGGGCATCTCCTGATGGAAGTGCGATCGGACATGGAATCAAGCGTAATCCACAACGGCCACCGCCTGGCAATCTCGCTTGCGTCGCGCAATTTCTCAAAAGCCAGTGCCTTAAACGAAACCTGGCAGGGCATACACCAGCTGCAGAACCTTAAAAACCTTACCGAAAATCTCGATACACCGAGGCTTGAGAAGATCGCCGGCGACTTTTCCCGGATAGCGGACACGGTTTTCAGGCAAAACAATTTCAGGGCAGCATTAATCGGACAACAGGAGGATCTGGATACAGCCGGAAAACATGTTCAATCTCTTTACAAAAGGATGAAACCAGCCGATGAAGGGTGCGGATTTGATCCGCCCGAATTTAATTTTGATCCCGGGCTTACCCGCGAAGGATGGGCCACTTCCACGGCGGTTTCCTTTGTAGCCCGGGTGGTCGAGACCAACCGGCTGGACCACGAGGACGCCCCGGTGCTTGCTGTAATAAGCAAGCTGCTCAAATCCATGTTTCTGCACAGGGAAATCCGGGAAAAGGGCGGCGCTTACGGCGGATTTTCAGTCTACCAGATGGAAAACGGGCTGTTTTGCTTTGCATCCTACCGAGATCCGCACGTTGTAAACACCCTGCAGGTATACGAGGCTGCAGCCGAATTTATCAACTCCGGCGACTATGACCGGGAAAATATCAAAGAGGCCATTTTACAGGTATGCTCGGATATAGACCGGCCGGACCCGCCTGGACCCGAGGCTACAAAATCGTTTTACCGCAAACTCATCGGGCTCTCAGACGATCTGCGGCGCAGGTTCAAACAAAAACTTCTTGAAGTAAACCTGGAACAGGTACAGGCTGCGGCTGAAAAATACTTCGGCAATCCGGGACAAAAATCCGCAATTGCCGTAATCTCCAGCGAAGACCAGCTCAAGGCCGCAAACCGGGAGCTTCATGCCCGGGCCTTAGATATTAAAAGGATTTAAACCTAAATTGAG
>JAGXLE010000120.1 GCA_018334855.1 Desulfobacterales bacterium
CCGAAATCGGGCTTTTTATGGAAAGGTTAAGTAATTATAAAAAATAATATAAAAATGATGATAATTTCAAATGAAATTAATGTCAAGACGGCCTGGAAGCGGTTTGTGCGGCTTTCCCGAAAAAGGTTAGATAACAGGCGGCAATAAAAAAGAGGCGGCCGCTTCCCTGTTTTTTGAGGGAAAGGGCGCCTCTTTTTTTATCTTTTTTCTTTGACGCGCTGGTTAAGGGGTACCTTTTCAACTTCTTCAACATCTTTTACACCACGAATCAAAAATTCCTCGCTCATTGGGCGAATCAGTCCCGCATTTATATTCTTGACAGCTATTAAGAGCTTCTATAGGTTTAAGGGGCGTTATTGCAGGAAACTTCGGTCGTTTTGATTACAGCAAAGAATCTGGGCAAAGTGAATAATACCACTGAACATGAACCACCGCAGGCTGCCGTCAGGATAAAAGATCTGTATAAGTATTTCGGCAGCCTCCAGGTATTAAAAGGGGTGTCGCTGACAGCCCGCGAGGGCGACGTGATAGCTTTGATCGGGTCTTCGGGATCGGGAAAAAGCACGCTCCTGCGGTGTATCAACCTCCTGGAAATCCCCACCTCAGGCGAGATCCATGTGGGCGAGGAACATATCCGTCTTGTTAACAATCGCAGAAAGCAGACTGTGCCGGCCGAGCACAGGCAGGTGGATCGTGTCCGTACAAAGCTGGGAATGGTCTTTCAGCATTTCAATCTCTGGTCGCACATGACAGTGCTCGAAAACGTAATTGAGGCGCCGGTGCATGTTTTAAAAAAGCCCAGGAAAGAGGAAAGGCAAAAGGCAATGGGTCACCTTGAGAAGGTGGGCATTGCAGACAGGGCTCATTATTACCCCGCCCATCTCTCAGGCGGGCAGAAGCAGCGCGCAGCCATTGCGCGTGCCCTTGCAATGGAGCCGGACGTGATGTTGTTTGACGAGCCCACCTCCGCGCTCGATCCCGAGCTTGTGGGCGAAGTGCTGCGCGTAATCCAGGATATTGCAAAAGAAGGACGGACCATGATCATGGCAACCCACGAAATGGGTTTTGCCAGGGAGGTGGCAAGCCATGTCATTTTTCTGCATGACGGTATAATCGAAGATGAAGGAGCGCCTGAGTATATTTTCCGGAAACCGGCCTCAGAGCGCTGCCGCACATTTCTATCCCGGTTTTTCTGATAAAACAACCGACGGTAACACACCCATTCTTCAACCCAAGACGATGGAGGAGACATGAAACGATTTTTACAAATTTTACTGGTCCTTATTTTTTCTCTTTCTTTTTTCGCAGCTACATCAGCGGCCGGCGACACCGTCCGGATCGGCACGGAAGGCGCCTATCCCCCCTTTAATTACACAGACAAAGACGGCAATCTGAAGGGTTTTGACATCGACATTGCAAAAGCCCTCTGCGAAGCCGCCGACATGGAATGCACCTTTGTGACCCAGAGCTGGGAAGGCATGATCCCGGCCCTTCTTGCAAAGAAATACGATGCAATTATCGCTTCCATGAGCATAACCGAAGAGCGCAAAAAGCGGGTGAACTTCACGAACAAATATTACCAGACGCCCGCCAGGTTCGTTAAGCACGAGGATGATGATATCGAGACTTCCGAAGAAAGCCTGAAGGGAAAAACCGTTGGTGTTCAGCGGGCAACCGTGTCGGCCAATTTTATCAACGACAACTTCGGCGATATTATGGATGTCAGATCCTATGCCACCCAGGAGGAAGCCAACATGGACATGACTTCCGGCCGGCTTGATCTTCTTTTTGCCGATGCCGTGGTGCTCCAGGAGGGCTTTCTTGATACAGAAGCCGGAGAGGATTATGAATTTGTAGGCCCCGGCTACACGGACAAGGAATGGTTCGGCGAAGGAATCGGAATTGCGGTCAGAAAGGGCGACGATGACCTGCGCAAAGCATTTAACAAGGCCATAAAGCAGATCCGCAAAGACGGCACATACCAGGAAATAAACGACAAATACTTTGATTTTGACGTCTACGGCGACTGATAAAGCAGCTTCGGGTAATATCTGGAAAAGCGATTAAAAAAGGATAGGGGCTGCAGTGTTCGGTTTGGAAGGATATGGTCCGCTTTTGCTCCAGGGCGCAAGGCTGACCGTGTATGTGGGCGTCTGTTCCATGGCAATCGCCATAGTGCTGGGGCTGATCGGAATGCTGTGCAAGATTTCCGCATCACCTGTGGTGCGTGTTCTTGCAGACCTATATACAACGGTCATCCGGGGGATACCCGAGCTTGTCCTGATACTTCTGGTATACTACGGGGCACCGACCCTGATCCAGGATATCTCGGCCATGTTCGGGCATCCTGTCTATATCTCCCTTGATCCGTTTATCTCTGGTGTGCTCACCATAGGGTTCATATACGGGGCATTTTCAACAGAGGTCTTCAGGGGAGCCTACCTGGCAGTGCCCAGGGGACAGGTCGAGGCCGCACGCGCCTGCGGCATGAGCAGTGCTCTTGCCTTCCGCCGGATTCTGCTGCCCCAGATGATGCGATTTGCCATTCCGGGCCTTGGCAATGTCTGGATGGTGCTTATAAAGGCAACCGCCCTTATTTCCGTAATTCAGCTTCCGGAACTGATGCGCAGCGCGGATATCGCGTCCAGGAATACAAAAAAGCCTTTTACCTTTTTTCTGGCCGCATCATTTATTTACCTGTGTATCACGATCATTTCCAATCTCATCCAGCAATGGGCCGAAAAACGGGCTGAACGGGGAATACGGAGGGCCTGAGAGCAGCATGGAAATCATTGTCGAAAATATTCCCCGGTTCTTAAACGCCGCTTGGGTTACTATACAGATAACAGCGATCAGCGTTTTTATCGGATTCTGCATGGCTATTCCCCTGTCGGTGATCCGGGTTTCAATAAGAAAAATTTTTTCCTGGCCTGTATACGCTTTTACCTTTTATTTCCGGGGGACCCCTTTGCTGGTTCAGATCTTTCTCATATACTACGGCTCCGGGCAGTTCCAGGAACAGCTTAATGCGGTAGGCCTCTGGTATCTGTTTCAAAGCCCTTGGTTTTGCGCGGTTTTATCCCTGACGCTTAACACCGCAGCCTATTCCACGGAAATTTTCAGAGGCGGCATACAGGGTGTGCCAAGCGGGGAGATCGAGGCGGCCAGGGCATGCGGCATGTCAGGCGTGCTTCTCTACTGGCGGATTATCATACCGCGGGCCATCCGCATTGCCTGGCCCGCTTATACAAACGAGGTGATTTTTCTTCTCCAGGCATCCTCTCTTGTATCCATCATAACGGTAATGGATATCACCGGGGTGGCTGGAGAAATCGCCACCCGCAGTTTTGCCTTTTATGAAACCTATCTTTTTGCGGCAGGACTTTATCTTGTAATCGTATACGGCGTGCTTTGGCTCTTTCGGCGCATTGAAAACCGCCTAAATGCCTACCTCAGAGCTGAAAGCGCCTGAAAAATGACTCCGCGTGCCCACCTCAAAGGCGATCTCCTTTTGCTTCTTACCGCCATGATCTGGGGATCTGCATTTGTCGCCCAGAAAGTGGGAATGGACCATATCGGCCCTTTCATGTACACAGGCATCAGGTTTGCCCTGGGCGCTTTGTTTTTAACGCCGATCATGCTTTTTTTCAGCCGCTACAGGCCTTTTATCATTAAAAAACAGGAGAAGACCCCGCCGCTGATCCTTGCCGGCCTGCTGGCAGGCGCCCTGCTGTTTGGCGGAAGCATTCTTCAGCAGATAGGCCTTGTTTATACCACGGCAGGCAAGGCCGGGTTTATAACCGGCCTTTACGTGGTAATTGTGCCCCTGCTGGGGCTTATATGGGCAATGCGGCCGGGAGTAGGCGGATGGGCGGGTGCTGTTCTTTCAGTAACCGGGCTTTATCTTTTAACAGTCCAGAAGGGGCTTTCCTTTTGCATCGGAGATATCCTCGTTATTTTATGCGCCTTCATGTATGCCCTGCATGTGCTTGCAATCGGCTGGTTTGCGCCGAGGCTCGATGTGTTGAAACTATCTGTAATCCAGTTCTGGGCATGCTCGGTTATCAGCCTTGCGGCAGGATTTTTCCTGGAAACCACAAGCTGGTCAGACGTATATAATGCCGCGATTCCCATAATATACGGCGGCCTGCTTTCCGTGGGCATCGGATTTACCCTCCAGGTTGTTGCCCAGCAAAAAGCCCCGCCCACTCATGCCGCCATTATCCTCAGCCTTGAGACGGTTTTTGCCGTAATGTCGGGGATGCTTGTCCTTGGCGAAACACTTCCGGCACGGGGATGGACAGGAGCCGCACTTATGCTTGCCGGCATGCTTTCATCGCAGTTTTATGCCTCTGGAGCAAAGGAATAGGAACTTGCTTTTGAATTTGACAATAGTCCCCGCGCAAAATCTGGCCATCAAAAGTGCGAAAAATTCTGGGCACTGATCTTAAACCCTTATAGGAGCCTCCTGTCAAGGCGCCTATGGTCTACAATCAAGTGTGTATTACCCCACACCTTCGAGCACCATGGCGGCAAAACGCCCGAAGTCAAAGGCCTTTTCCCTGTTATGTGTAACCCCTAATCGCACAATCACCAGGTCGTTTTCCGGAAACACGGCAACACGCTGCAGGTTGAACCCGCTTAGATAGAACATGGAGTCGGGCAGCCGCGGATAACTTCTCTTAATGTCCGCGTTCTCGGCTGTACCCGGATTGAGCCATATCTGCGCCCCATATTGTCCTTCAGATCCCGGCGTGGGTGTGGTACAGTATTGCATCCAGCCTTCCGGCAGAAGCTGCCTTCCTTCCCACTTCCCCTTCTGCAGAAAAAACTGACCTATGCGTGCCCAATCCCTGGCGGTTGCAAACATGTAACTTGAACCAACGAAGTTACCGGAGGCATCCGGCTCAATGATTGCGCTGTCCATATGTAGCGGCTTGAAGAGACGCTGCTGTAAATACCGGTGCAAGTCAACAAGACTGCCGCCGGTCTTTTCGCGAACTATCCGCATGAGTATATTGGTAGTACCGCTTGAATAGCTCCACTTTTCTCCCGGCTCGTTGGCCAGCGGCTTCGCGGCAGCGTAGGCTGCCATGTTGGCCGAATCGTAAAGCATATCCGTAGCGTCCTTCATGGGAGCGTATTTTTCCTCGAAGGCCAGACCGCTGTTCATCCG
>JAGXLE010000121.1 GCA_018334855.1 Desulfobacterales bacterium
GATAGAAAAGAATAGCGGCTTCCAGTCCGCTGGGTGTGGTTCCCGAGGATATACCCGAGGACGTGGTCGGCCGGGAAAAAGAAATTTATCGCCAGCAGGCCCTTGACATGGGAAAACCTGAAAACGTGGCAGAAAAAATCGTCGAAGGCAAAATGAACAAGTTCTACAAGGAATCGTGCCTGATGAACCAGCTCTATATCAGGGACACGAACCTTACGATTTCCGATGTTATAAACGAAATGATTGCAAAAACCGGTGAAAAAATCACCATTAACCGCTTTGCACGTTTCCAGATCGGAGAGAGCTGATATTTTGAACCAGCCGAAATTTTCGCGCGTACTTTTAAAGTTAAGCGGCGAAGCCCTCTTGGGGGAAGAGCCTTACGGCATCAGCCCGGAAACCCTGCGATACGTTGCAGAGGAGGTAAAATCGGTTGCGGAGCTCGGGGTGCAGACGGCACTGGTTGTGGGGGGAGGCAATATTTTCCGCGGGATGGCCGGTAGTTCACAGGGTATGGACAGGGCTTCGGCCGATTACCTGGGTATGCTGGCAACAGTCATGAACAGCCTGGCGCTTCAGGATGCCCTGGAAAAAATCGATATCCCCACCCGGGTGCTTTCGGCTATTTCGATGCACCAGATGGCAGAGCCCTACATCAGGCGCAGGGCCATCCGCCATCTCGAAAAGGGCAGGGTGGTGATATTTGCCGCAGGAACCGGCAACCCGTATTTTACCACTGATACAGCCGCTGTGCTGCGGGCTGCTGAAATACACGCGGAGGTTCTGCTCAAAGCAACCAAGGTGGAAGGGGTCTACGACATGGACCCGGTGAATAACGAGACCGCCAGGTTTATTGACAGCATAGATTACATGTCTGTTCTTGAAAAGCGGCTTCATGTCATGGATTCCACGGCCATTTCTCTGGCCATGGACAATCGTCTGCTGCTTGTGGTCTTTAATCTGCGGCGCAGAGGCAATACCCGCGGAGTTGTCTGCGGGGAAACCATAGGTACGAAAATCTACGAAATAACGCAGTAACTACCTGTAATGCCCGGGGAAGGTCTAAAATTTTTCCCCTGAAGCACGGGATAAATTACAGATCAGAAAACAAACTTGTCAAATGAACCTTGAACCATAAGGTGACCGGCCATGATAGATTCGATTATCAGCGAAGCAAAAGAAAAGATGGACAAATCGGTGAGCGCCCTGAAAAAGGATCTGCAGAAGATCAGGACAGGGCGGGCCTCTTTGAGCATCCTCGACGATGTGCGGGTGGATTACTACGGAACGCCCACGCCGCTTAACCAGATTGCATCACTTTCTGTGCCCGAAAGCCGGCTGATTACAATCCAGCCCTGGGATCCTTCTGCAGTCAAGGAGATTGAGAAGGCGATAATGAAGTCAAATCTCGGGCTGACGCCTTCGAGTGACGGAAAAATTATCCGCATTAACATTCCACCCCTGACAGAGGACCGGAGAAAGGATATTGTCAAGCAGGTCAACAAGATATGCGAGGATTACCGGATTTCGGTGCGAAATATCCGCAGGGATGCAAATGACTCTTTAAAAACTCTTAAAAAGGACGGGGACGCATCGGAAGATGATGTGAACAAGGCCTTTGACGAGATCCAGAAACTGACAGACGATCATATCAGCCGGATAGACGATCTGTACAAGGAAAAGGAAAAGGAGATCCTTGAAGTCTGATGCTTCGGAAAACGCCGGCCTGGACCCTTCCAAACTGCCGGCCCACGTTGCCGTTATAATGGACGGCAATGGCAGGTGGGCGAAAAAGCGGATGTTAAACAGGGTCAAGGGGCATGAGCGGGGGGCGGATACTGTAAGGCTCGTGGTGCGCACCAGCAGAGAGATAGGTATCAGGTACCTTACCCTCTATGCTTTTTCGACAGAAAACTGGCAGAGGCCGGAAGCTGAGATCTCCGCGCTTATGACGCTTTTGAAGCGTTTTCTGGCCTCGGAAAAACAGGAGATGGTTGAAAACAACATCAGGTTAAACACCATCGGCGAAACCGATCGGCTTCCGGCTGATGTACGGAAGGCCCTGGCACAAAGCAAAGAGGCCACCGGCGCAAATGACGGAATGTGCCTGACTCTCGCATTGAGCTACGGGGGACGCGCCGAGATAGCAAGAGCCGCCAGGGAAATTGCAGAGGCTGTAAAGGAAGGGCGCATGGATCCGCAGGAGGTCACACCGCAGCGACTTGCAGAGTATATGTATACAGCGCAAGTGCCGGATCCGGAACTTCTTATACGAACCAGCGGGGAATTCCGTGTCAGCAATTTTCTCCTGTGGCAGATTGCATACACCGAAATCTTTGTTACTCCCACCTTGTGGCCTGAATTTACGCGCGATGAGTATATCGAGATCCTCAGGGATTTTGGCAAGCGGGAGCGCCGCTTCGGCCGGATTATGTCGTAAGAACCCGGCCCGGCCCTTGTTTTGCCGGGACACGGCCATAAACCTCCAGCCTGGATAACGCCATGCACCTTAAAAGATGGATTACAGCTATTGTTGCTATACCGGTACTTGTGGTTCTTATCTGCAAGGGCTCTGCGGCAATATTTGCATGCCTGATCGCGGTTATTTCCGTGCTTGCATCATGGGAGTATTTCTATATTGTCTCAAACGGTGATAAAACCGGTATTTTAAAGCCGATTCCGCTGCTCGGTGCTGCGGCCGGGCTGGGACTGATAGCGGCTGCCCTGTATTCGGCCTTTGAGGTGATGCTGCTGGTGCTTCTTTTTGGCCTGATTATTGCCGCACTGCTGTCGATGCCCCCTTACAGGCGTTCTTGGCAGATTCTTGAAATTGTTTCAACTCAGGTCCAGGGTATTGTATACATTTTTCTCTCGCTTTCAACGCTGGTGCTTCTGCGGGTAGGACAGGACGGACTGGCCTGGATTTTTCTTGTTCTTCTCGTCGTGTTTCTCGGGGATGTGGGTGCTTTTTACGTGGGCACATACCTGGGCAAAAGAAAGCTTGCCCCGGCCATAAGTCCCGGCAAATCAGTGGAAGGAGCGCTCGGAGGCCTTGCCGCAAATGTTGTTGTGGCACTTGTTTTTAAATTTCTGCTGCTGCCGGAGCTGGCAGCCGGTCCTGTCGTGATATTTGCGCTGGCTCTTGGAATTGCCGGCCAGATCGGCGATCTTTTTGAGTCAGAGTTAAAGCGCAAATCCGGGATCAAGGACTCGGGCGGAATTCTGCCGGGCCACGGCGGAATGCTTGATCGTATTGATGCCCTGCTTTTTGCCGGCCCGGTGGCCTACGGGTTTAAACTTTTTGTATTTTAAGCAGTTAAGGAAAATTTCAGAAATCAGAAAAAGAAATTCAGTATATTTCCGGATATGAAAAAGCGTCGAATCGGCATACTCGGATCCACCGGATCTATCGGGCAAAGCACCCTTTCCGTGCTGTCGCGGTTTCCGGAGCGTTTTTCAGTCAAAACCCTGACAGCAGCAGGCAATATCGATCTGCTGGCCCGGCAGATTGTCGAATTTGAACCGGATATCGCCGTGGTATTTGATAAATCAGGGGCTTCGGCTTTAAGACAGAAACTGCCTGAAAACACCGATACCGAGATTCTTTTCGGCGAGCACGGATACCGGGCAGCAGCGGCACACGAGAAGCTTGACGTGGTGGTTTCGGCAATGGTGGGCTCTGCAGGTCTGTTGCCGACCATGACAGCCATTTCCGCGGGCAAGGATATAGCACTTGCCAATAAGGAAGTCCTTGTAATGGCTGGAGACATCGTAAAACGCGAAGCCGCTGCAAAGGGCGTGAAAATTCTTCCGGTAGACAGCGAACACAGCGCAATATCTCAATGTATTTCCGGCAACCGGCACGCTGATATCGAACGGATACTGCTGACCGCTTCCGGAGGACCGTTTCTGGACCTTCCGGAAAAGGATTTTGCGGCCGTCACCCCGCAGGATGCCTTGGCACATCCCACTTGGCAAATGGGGAACAAGATAACCATTGATTCTGCAACCCTGATGAACAAGGGCCTGGAGGTGATAGAAGCGAGTCATCTTTTTTGTCTGAATGCCTCACAGATAGAAGTCGTGATCCATCCGCAAAGCATAGTGCATTCCATGGTTGCCTATCGTGACGGAAGCGTTATTGCCCAGATGGGCCTTCCGGACATGAAGGCGGCGATTGCTTATGCCCTGTCATGCCCGGAGCGGCTGCCGCTGGATTTGTCATGCCCTGATTTTGCAGAACTTGCACAGCTTACATTCAAAGCGCCGGATCTGGAAAAGTTTCCCTGTCTGGCCCTGGCATATGAGGCCTGTGGAAAAGGCGGGACAATGCCTGCAGTGTTAAATGCAGCAAATGAAATTGCGGTTTCGGCTTTTTTGAAAGGCGATATTGGTTTTAACGTTATCCCCGCTGTTATCAGGGACGTGATGGAGCAACTAAGGCCGGTAATGAAACCGGATATCGATGATGTGCTGGAAGCCGACCAGCGGTCGCGCAAAGCAGCCGAATCCGTCCTGACAGCCCGGGGAAAAAATACGGAATTTAAAAAATGATGGCACCGTAAAAAGTCCAATATCTGCGTTACGCACAATTTCTCAGAATTTCACGTACGGCTAAGTACGCTGCATTCTTCAAAATTGCGCAAGCCTTGATCTTTAACTTTTTACGGCACCATCTAAAATCAGACTTTTTACGAGAGCATCAAAAAATGAGCATGATTATCGGCCTTGTGATAGTTCTCGGCGTGTTGATTTTTTTTCACGAGCTGGGGCATTTTCTGGTAGCCAAGGCATTTGGCGTTGGAGTAGAGCGCTTTTCCCTGGGATTCGGCCCCAAGCTGGTTTCAAAAAAGATAGGGCGCACCGAGTACCGTATCTCCATATTGCCGCTGGGCGGCTATGTTAAAATGGTTGGTGAGCAGCCCGATGAGGAAATCGATCCCGAAGAGGTAGCTTTTTCCTTTACCCACAAGCCGGTGCTCCAGCGGATGCTTATTGTGGCAGCCGGCCCGTTTTTCAATTTTATGCTGTGTATTGTCATATTTTTCGGCATATTCGGCACCACCGGTCTTATGGTGTTAAAGCCGGTTATCGGAGAGGTCCGGGCCGATTCCCCGGCCGAGGCGGCCGGGCTTAAATCCGGGGACGTGATAGTCTCAGCAGA
>JAGXLE010000122.1 GCA_018334855.1 Desulfobacterales bacterium
TCTTTATAGCAGTCCGGACAGATGGAAACATCCGGGGAAATCAGGGTGGTGCGCAACTCCCCGGAGCGACTGGGGGAAATGGAAAACTCGCCGAATCCTTCAAAGGCGGTTTGCGCCTCAAAAATCGCGGTAATGTGGGACAAGGGCGGGGCATGGAGCCGGATGTCTGCGATAAAGCCGTCCACGTCGCAATCCTCGCCTTCCACGTGTATCTGCACCCCGGTTGCGGTGTTGGCCACCATGCCTGTCAAACCGTAATGCCGGGCAAGCTGATAGATAAACGGCCTAAATCCCACACCCTGAACAATGCCCCGAATTTCCAGGGCTTTTGCAGTACCGGTGTGGACTCTGCCATTCAGCATTTATTTACTCGTTTTGGATTGGCAACATTGTTTTTTTTATTTAAAAGCGCTCAAGCACCGCTGTGTCTGTGTATTGCTGTTTACTCCGGGTTCTCTGGATTACATGTTTTCGGGTGGATTGTCAGATAAAAAAGCATCGCGCATAAAATTCAACGATGACAGCGCGGTCTCCTCATCTAAGACCTGGATGGCAAATCCGGCATGCACGATCACGTAATCGCCGACCCTGGCATCTTCTACAAGCATCAGACTGGCTTTTCGCTTGACGCCTTCCACGTCAATGGTGGCAACTCCGGATTCGATGTCAGTAATTCTGGAAGGAATGGCAAGGCACATAAGCGACTCTCAATCGTGTGGTTTGCGGCAAATGAATTAAAAGCCAAAGGCCGACAGTATCTTCTTCCATGCATGTCCGATTACTTTAATATATCTGATCCGTTTTTCCAAGGAAAAATTTATCTATTTTCCGCCTGATCTGACTGGAAAGCCTCTTCCAGTTCCTTGAAACGCCTTATTACCTCCTGTTTTTCGCGTCGCAGAAGCCTGACCAGTTCATTCTGGTTCCAGAAAAAAGTACGCACAAGGATCTTGTCGCGGTATATGAGAATGTCTCTCCTGTAGTGGAGGGCGGCAAATCCCGTCGGCGGAAGTAGCGCCAGGTAGAATAAAACCCATTTCCAGCCCATACCGGCAAAATACCACAGCCAGAACCCCAGGAAGAGATAGGTTGCTGTAAATGCCAGAAAGCCCACTCCGAAATAGGCAAAGACCCGGATCGGTTCCTGTCCGGCAAGTCGGGGCAGGTATTTTGTAAGCAGGTAGGGCACAATGTTGTGCACAAACCCGAACAGGGCTACCGGAGCCATGAGCAGTGCGTAAAGCGTCATCCTCAGGCGGATGAGTTTTTCACGCACCGGATTTTCCAGGGATCGTTTTACGGCACGGCTCAGTTCCGTCTGGTGGAGATGATCCTTGTAGCGGTCAGCCTGGCGTCTAAGGGCTGCAACCCTTGACGGATGGGTTGAAGCGGTTTTTGACAGGATATCTGTCAGTTGTTTCCGGTTTTTTACGCGGGTTTCAAAGGGATCGGATACCTCCCCGGGATCGGGTCTGTACCATTCCAGCAACTTCCATATCCATTTTTTTATCCTGGATTGCGGTTTTGCATCTTTCGCGTCAGTCTTCGCTTCATCAGGGGCAAGAGGCTCAAGGCTGTGGCCGAGCACCTCGGACAGGTCTTCGGCCAGTTCGTCTATCTGCTTGTCTTCCACATGCATGGCCTGTTCACGCAGTGATTCCTGAAGGTCTGCAGTCAGCCTCCTTACCGCTTCTGCAGGATCATTGCGATACAGTTCTGCGTATTCAGACACTTGAATAGGCGGCCCGAAACGCAGCAGCGCTGAAGACATAAACAGTTCCCTATGTTCGTAATTAAGGCCTACAGGTATAATTTTTAAACCCAGGCTGTAGTTGTTGCGCTGCTCTGCGCTCAGTGCCATTCTGGCCCCGCCTGTGCGCAGTTGCGCTACCTGGCCGGGCGGGGAGTTTCTGCCCTCCGGGAAAAGTCCCAGGCAGCCGCCTTTTTCAAACAGCTCGTAGACCTTGTCAAATACAGCTATGTTGCGTCTGCCGTGTTCCTCGGTCTCCTGGGCCCGATATACCGGAATCGCTCCGACGCGCCGAAGAAAGCCGCCCACAATACGGTTTTTAAAAAGCCTGCTTTGGGCCAGGAAATGGATCTGGAGACGGGTCTGCATGGCAAGCAGTATGGCATCCAGGGTGGATGCCGGATGATTGGCCGCCAGGATTACGGGGCCGGATTCCGGGATACGCTCCGGGTGCTGGGATCGCATTTCAATAAAATAGAGGCGGCTGAAAATCCGCAGCAGCCAGATGGTTATACGGTATAGGTTCATTTCAGAAAAGCGTGGAGTTGTTTTGTTTTATAAACTCTCTTTTTCGGCTTAATTATTATTATAATCTATGACTGTAAAACCGATATTTCAATGCAGGATTTAATTCAGAATTGAATAAAAGCTGATTATGCCCCGACCGGTCCCGGTCAAATATGATCAATTGCGGCGATCGGTGTTTGAATCAGGTTTTTCAGTAAAGGATCCGGACTCTAAAAAGCGGATCACCAGGGATGCGGTTTCTTTTTTGTGGTGGATTTCATCGTGGTTGAAGGAAACAATGATAAAATCGTCGAGTTCCGGGTAATAGACGGATTTTACCTCAACGCGGCCGTCGTTTTCATTTTCCAGGAGCCGGCCGAGGGCAAGATTACTTTTGTTTCCGGCAATTGCACCGATCCTGGTTCCTTCGGGATCGTCAAGTTCGAGTTTGTCTATTTTTTCCGGCCGGAGGGAGTCAAGAGTTGCAAAGGTCTCCACCAGCAGATCTGAAACTTCTCCGGCCATGGCCGCAAGCTTGCTCCCCCGGTTGGGCGTTGCAATGAGCACGGTATGATCCACCCGATTGGAATCCGGGCAATGGGACAGAAAATAACGGATCACCAAGCCGCCGGTACTGTGTCCTACCATTGCAATGGACTCGTTCTCCGGCAGTCCGGATAAAATCTTCTTGACTTTTTTTGCAAAAATCTTTGCCGCCTCTTCCACGCGATCAAATGTAAGCGGCAAATCAACTGTCACGGCCCTGTATCCGGCCGCTTCAAGAAAATCGGCAAGACTGCGCATATCTGCAGGGCCTGTGCCGTAACCATGCACGAG
Source organism: Desulfobacterales bacterium (assembly GCA_018334855.1). Classification (GTDB taxonomy): domain Bacteria; phylum Desulfobacterota; class Desulfobacteria; order Desulfobacterales; family Desulfosalsimonadaceae; genus Desulfosalsimonas. The sequence goes on from JAGXLE010000122.1 coordinate 3,095, forward strand.
AACAACGGTTTTTTCAGATACGCTGTCCCGGCTGTTTTCCCGGGAATTCTGCGCGGGATCTTTGCAGCCGGCAATCAGCACGGCAAGTACAAGCCCCAGGGCAAGGCTGCGCATTATTGTGTTTTCTTCCTTTGCACCGGCTCGGTCTGTTTGCTTTTGCGTCGCTTGTCATACCACGCGGCAATGTCGGTGGCCCGGCCAAACAAGTAAACGCCTATAAAAGCTGTTATAACGATGTAGATGCCGCTGAAAATCCGCAGTTGGGGCACGGCCATGCTGGCAATGATAGCGGAAAACTCACCTCTTTGCACCATTGAAAAGCCGGCCCGCACGGAAGCCTTGGGGCTTAACCCAAACATGCGGCTTCCTGCAAAGGCGGTCAGGATTTTGCCTGCAATTGCCCATGCCACAATCAACGCCATCATGGCCACATAAGGAACACCCTCGCCGAAATAAATGGTTGTGCCGAACCAGAAGAAGAAAAACGGCAGGGTAAGATCTCGGACCGGGAGGATGAGATGTTCGAGTTCCGAGGAACGCCCAGTTTCCGAGAGCATGACTCCGGCCAGAAAAGCGCCCAGTATTTCCGAGAGTCCCAGCGATATTGCCAGGCCGGCATAGGCAAGGGCTATGCCCACGGCCAGAAGCGGCATGAAATCCTGCTGTATGTACCTGGAAACAAAATGGTTGAGCCGCTTGAAACCGTAATGGCCGATAAGAATGGCTCCGATAACCAGCAAAAGGATCTTTGCAAACAGCATGCCCGTAAATACCGGGGAAAGCGACTGGCCGGCATTCATGCCCGCGATAAAAGATATCAGCAGCGGGGCCACCAGGTCTTCAAAGATCAGCAGCGCCAGTATAAATTCGGCCTCCGGGTTGGCCAGGCGTTTTTTTTCCTCCAGCATCTTGGCTGAAATCGACGAGCTGGTGGCATATGCCATTGATCCGATAATAAAGGCGGAAATAAAGCCCAGGCCGAAAATCATGGCAATCAACATGGCCACCCCCATATTCAGCACCACGTCCAGCAGGCCGGCAGGCCATATTTTTTTGGAAATGCTGACCATCCTGGCCAGCGGGAATTCCATGCCGAGTATGAAAAACAAAAGTACGATGCCTATCTCCGCCACCGTGTGAATGGCTTTGATATCATGGAAAAAAGAAGATACCGCCGCACCGAGTATGATGTAGAGCAGAACTGACGGGAGCCGGAATTTCTGCGAGGTGAAGCTGATCATGAAAAACACACACAGAATCAGTCCGGCAAACAGAAGAAAGGGGATGTTTTCCAAGGTTTATCCTAAGCTTTGCAAAGGTTGTCCAGGCTTTTGGTCTGGTCACGGTTGCCGATGACCATGAGCACGTCTCCGGGCATGATGACCTCGTTTACATCCGGGCTGCCTATTATTGTCTCACCGCGCTGTATGCCAATAATTGTCGCGCCGGTGCGGGTCCGCAGCTTGCTGTCAATTATTTTCTGGTTGGCAATGCAGCTATCTGGTTTCACCTCCAGCCATTCCAGGCGGAGTGTTTTTAAAAACAGCTCCACCCGGTCGTCAGAGACCGGCTGATAATCGACTCCCAGCAAAATGGTGCCGAGCTGACGGGCCTCTTCGTCAGTGAGTGTAAGGGTGAAATCCGGATCGTCTTCTTCGTCTTTGCTGAAATGATAGATTTCCCGGCTGCCGTTATGGTGAAGGATCACGGTTACCTGCTCGTCTTCGGCGGTTTTGAATGAATAGCGCTTTCCGATCCCCGGCAGTTCAGTCGTTTTGATCTGCATGGATGCAAACTCCCTTTTGGTCTTTTTAATTTTTCCCCCGGATCCCAGTAGACAGGACCAGATGTGGCGGTTTTGAATCTTCTGTTTTTATGTATAGCTCCCCGGGGGCCTGCGGGTATGTAATATGTGTTTTTGGTTAAAACTTCAATAGTTTTTGCATCATTCAGGCTTTTTTATACAGGGGGGACATGCTGCGCAGGGTCTTGACCACGCCGGCCAGCGAAGACAGGAACTTATCAAGATCCTGCCGGCTCT
>JAGXLE010000123.1 GCA_018334855.1 Desulfobacterales bacterium
GAGGGATTTGAAAATCAGTGGTTTTGGAGCTGCCCTCCCCCTCCTGTGTTTGCCCGGACTTCTCTGCGGCATCTTTCATAAGCCTGGGGGCTTTCAGCAACACAACCCTGGGTCCGGAAAAAAAGGAAAACGTGGTCACCCGCTCTACTGCGTCGCTTACCCCCTCGTCTTCGGCAGTATCAACAATGTCGAGTGAGACGGACCTTAAGTTTTCATCAGGCAGAAGCTCTTCGATAATGGCGCTGCTTGCCCTCTGACGCAGGTATGGCTCGCCGTATATGAAATAAGCCTGGGAAAACCCGCTTTTACGGCATGACTCTATGTGTCCGGCCGTGTCCTTGTATGAAATTTCGGTCATGAAATCAGGTCCCGGAGGTTTTCCTTCGTGTAACAAAAAGTATGACAATGGAGAAAAAAACCACGCTCAGTCCTATCACCTGGGACACCGAGAAAACGCCCATAATGAGGGCTCCCCTGTCATCTCCGCGGAAAATTTCAATCACTGAACGCAGTATGCCGTATAAAAGCAGGTAGAACAGGAAAAGCTGGCCGTCAAAACGTTTTTTACCGCGAAAGGCAAATAAAACCAGAAAAATTACCAGATTTGCCGCTGCTGAATAAAGCTGCGTGGGGTGCAGGGGCGTATTTAGCGGAGCAAGCGATTCCGGATGCTCAAAGGTCACTGCCCAGGGCAGATCGCATTTTTCGCCGTAGCAGCATCCTGCAGAAAAACAGCCCAGACGGCCGAAAAAGTGGCCCAGCGGAATCGCCATTGCAGCAATATCGGCAATTTTGCCCAGCGGCATCTTAAAGGCGCGTATCAAAACCAGAGCCGTAATAAGTGCTGCAATAAATCCCCCGTAAAATACCAGCCCCCCGCTCCAGATCTTAAAAATTTCCAGGGGATTGTGCACGAAATAATCAAGATTGACTGCGACAAAAAACAGGCGCGAGCCCAGAATTGCAGCTATAACCAAATAAAAACAGAGATCAGCCGTCCGGTTGGGGTCCACGCCTACGCGCTTTGCCTCGAAACGGGCAAAAAGAACTGCTGCCAGCACCCCCAGGGCAACAAAGAATCCATATGTATATAGAGTAAATTTTCCGGCGTCAAATATTACTGGAAACATAACGGTAAAAACTCCGGACGGTGCCTGTCGGGTTGCCTGTTTCAGGTTTTCAGGCAGGCATTTTTTTGAAAATCACGTGCCAGGCAAAAATTATCATGCCGAGTGTAATCGCACTGTCAGCCAGGTTAAAGGCCGGCCAGTGATAATTGCCCGCATACAGGTCTATAAAATCGACAACATTGCCGAACCGCAGCCTGTCGATTAAATTGCCCACCGCGCCGCCGAACACTAAAGCCAGCCCGGCTGCCAGCAGCTGCCTGTCGGCGGGGGTGCGATAATAAAGGTAAATAATGAGGCCGAGTGCGGCAATTGTAACGCCAATAAAAATCACGGCGGTCAAAAAGCCGTTTTGGGCTGAAAACAGGCCGAACGCCCCGCCCGGATTCCTGTAATGCACGATATTTAACAGGCCCGGCACAACGTTGATCTTTTCATGCAGAGGCAGCAAGTTTAAAACCGCCCACTTAAGCGCCTGGTCGGCTGCGATCACGCCGGCTGCCGCAAAGGTAAACAGAAAATGCCTTTTAAGCAAATCAGCAATTCTCAAGGCTTTATGCTCCGGATTCTGCAAGGGCGCTGCTGCACCTGCTGCAGATAGCCGGGTGCCGGCTGTCAGTTCCCACTGTTTCATCATGTACCCAGCAGCGCAGGCATTTTTCCGCAGAAGACGGTTCCACCCTGATCTTTAACCCTTCCATGGAAGTTTCGACAAAGGATGAATCTGCCTGATCAATTAAAACCAGCTCCACTGACGATACGATGAAAAAGGAGCGCAGATCAGTGCTGTAAGTCTCGAGCAGATCATAGAGTTGCGGCCCGGCCGCAAGGGTTAATGCTGCGTCGAGGGAATGGCCTATGACTTTCTGCGCCCTTGCAGTTTCCATAACGCGCGTTGCCTCCCCCCTTACCTTGAGCAGGGTTTCCCACCTGTCCGCCAAATCCTGATCCTGAAAATCCGGCCTTAATTCCGGCAAACCCGCCAGGTGTACGCTTTGTTCCATGCCCTGCCAGTGCGGCATAAAGGACCAGATCTCTTCAGCGGTAAACGACAGAATGGGTGCCATTATGCGTGTTACGGCAGTAAGCGTATAAAACATTGCTGTTTGAGCGCTTCTGCGGCCCGGAGATTCTGCAGGTGACGTATAAAGACGGTCCTTTAGCACGTCAAGATATACCGATGACAGATCTATCGTGCAGTAGTTGTATAGTGAATGATACACCACGTGAAACTCGTATGAATCGTAAGCCTCTCTGCATCTACTAATAAGCGCCTGCAGCTTGTGGAGCATGAACCGGTCCATCTCCAGCATTTGATCAAGGGCGGCCGTGTCTGTCCCGGGATCGAAATCGTAGAGGTTGCCAAGCATGAACCTGCAAGTGTTTCTGATCCGGCGGTAGGCGTCGCTTAGCTGCTTGAGGATGTTTTCCGATATCCTGACATCGTCCTTGTAGTCTGATGCCGCCACCCAGAGTCTCAGAATTTCAGCGCCGTACTTGTCTATAACTTTTTTCGGGGCGATAACGTTTCCCATTGATTTAGACATCTTCTTGCCCTCACCGTCCACCACGAAACCGTGGGTAAGGACCGAACGGTAGGGGGCCGCGCCTTTTACTCCGACTGCTGTCAGAAGCGAGCTGTGAAACCATCCCCTGTGCTGGTCGGAGCCTTCCAGGTAAAGGTCGGCAGGCCAGGTCAGGTTGTCCCTTGCATCTAAAACCGCTGCGTGGCTGACCCCGGAATCAAACCAGACATCTAAGATGTCGGTTTCCTTTTCAAACCGGGTTCCGCCGCATTTTGCGCAGGCCGTGTCATCTGGAAGAAAAAAGGCGGCTTCCTTTTCAAACCATGCATCAGCCCCGTGTTCCAGAAAAACAAAATACACACTGTCAACGATCTTTCTGCTGATGACAAGCTCCCCGCACTCGGCACAATAAAACATGGCAATGGGTACTCCCCAGGCCCTCTGGCGGGAAACACACCAGTCAGGCCGATGCTTGATCATGCTGTAGATGCGCTCCTTTCCCCAGGCCGGTATCCACTGCACCGTGTCAATGGCCTCCAGCGCCTTTTGCCTCAGTCCAGTGCTGTCCATGGAAATAAACCACTGGGGGGTGGCCCGGAAAATAACAGGCTTTTTGCAGCGCCAGCAATGGGGATACGAATGGGTCATCCGCAGCGAGGCAAGAAGCATACCGTCTGCCTCCAGCCTGCTGATTATCTCCGAATCAGCCGTAAACACGAACTGCCCCTGAAAATCAGGCACATCTTCTGTAAAGCAGCCGTTTTCATCCAAAGGCGAGTAGGCGTCCAGCCCGTATTCAAGTCCTGTTTCAAAATCTTCCCTGCCGTGGCCGGGCGCTGTGTGCACACATCCTGTGCCGGCATCAAGGGTAACATGGTTTGCCAGCACCACAAGGGATGTCCGGTTAATAAATGGATGGCGGCAGTTCCTGTTTTCCAAAGCGGCGGGATCAATCCGGCACAGTATTTTATAACCGGAAATCCCGAAGGTCTGCATGCAGGTATCAACAAGATCCCCGGCCATGATAAGCACGCCGTGGTCGGCGGTTTCAGCGGCAACGTAATTAAATTCCGGATGAAGGGCAATCGCCTGGTTGGCAGGCAGGGTCCAGGGAGTGGTGGTCCATATAACCAGAGAGACTGTTTTGCCGGAAAGCGCCGGATCAAGGTCTGCCGGATCTTCAGCCAGGGGGAAGCGGACAAAGATCGAGGGTGAAGCTTCATCCCCATACTCGATTTCAGCCTCGGCAAGAGCCGTGCTGCAGCTACAGCACCAATAAATGGGTTTTTTGCTGCGGAACAAAGCGCCGTTTAATGCAAACTCCCCGCATTGACGGGCAATTTCAGCCTCGTATGCATAATTCATTGTCAAATACGGATTGTCCCATTCTCCCAGAACGCCGAGCCGCTTGAATTCCCCGCGCTGGACGTCTATATATTTCTCGGCATATCTGCGGCATTCGCGCCTGATCTCAACGTTTGACATTGATTTTTTCTTGCTGCCCAGCGCCTTGTCCACGTTATGCTCGATCGGCAGTCCGTGACAGTCCCAGCCGGGAACGTATTCCGCATTGTATCCCGCCATCTGACGACACCTGACAACAATATCTTTTAAAATTTTGTTAAGCGCAGTTCCTATATGAATATTGCCGTTGGCATAAGGCGGGCCGTCATGGAGAATAAAAGGCTTTTTTCCCCTGGAATCCTTTCTGATAAGGTGGTAGAGGTCTTCGTTTTCCCATTTTTTAAGCTGTTCAGGTTCCCGGTTTGCCAGATTGGCCTTCATGGGAAAGCCTGTCTGCGGCAGGTTCAGGGTTTTCTTATAATCCATCCGACTTATCCTCTTTTATCTTTATCAATAGTGAATTTTCCGGCCAGTCAAAAAGCTACTTAAAAGTTTCTAAATTTATGCCAGCATAACAAAATATGTCAAGACATTTGACGCGGCATATATCATGGTGTATTTCTGTTGTGAACACCTTATCAGGCGGCTGCCTTCAGGCTGCCGTCTGCCGCGGGGATATGGCCTATGATCGCAGTGGTACAGCGGGTAAAAAATTCATCAGTGGGAGTCAACGGCCAAATCGTGGGCAGCATCGGTCCGGGTCTGCTGGTTTTGCTGGGCGTAGCCGAATCAGACAGTGAAAAAGACATTGCCTACATGGCCGAAAAAATTGTCAACCTGCGGATCTTTCCCGATGATCAGGGCAGAATGAACAGGTCGCTTCTCGATGCCGGGGGGCAGATGCTGGTTGTCTCGCAGTTCACCCTTCTGGGAGACTGCCGTAAGGGAAGAAGGCCCTCCTTTGTGGCGGCTGCCCCGCCGGAGAAGGCCGAGGCTTTCTACACCCGCTTTGTGGAAAACGTCCGACAAAAGGGCATTGCGGTTGAAACCGGACAATTTCAGGCCATGATGGATGTCTCCCTGGTAAATGACGGTCCCGTAACCCTTATAGTAGAAAGCAAACCCGGATCCTGATTCC
>JAGXLE010000124.1 GCA_018334855.1 Desulfobacterales bacterium
TTTCTTCAGAGAGGTTTTTACATCGGGCTCAGGAGGATCCGGGGTTTTGAGTTCATAATCCTTTGAGATATTTTTCCTGATCCCTTTTTTAACAGAAACCGCCTCTTTATCCGGCTTTTTATCCGAAGCCTTTTTCCCGGATTTTTCTTTTTTTAAGGCAACAGCCCCGGAATCGGACTCCGGCTCCGAATCTGTACCGGTGCCGCCCTTTTCAGGCGAAGCCGGAACCTCTGGATTAAACGAGACCAGATCGACCTTTATTGCCTTGCTGGTATCGAGTCGGTCTGCTTTTGACAGGCCCGGTGAAGAAAAAAACAATACCCCAACCGCGGCCAGGTGTATAAGCAACGATACCGTAAAACAGACCGCCCAGAAGGAAGGCTGCAGATCGGGCTGATACATGCCCGCGGCTTCGGATTGCCTGGTTTTGCCGCTAATATCTGCCAAAATCAATCCTGTTTCGATTCTCCGGTCTCCCCGACCGGCTCTGCGACCACCCCGAGCTGTTTTACCCCGGCTTTCTTTATCTCTGCCATTACCGTTACCACCCGGCCATAGGAAACATCCTTGTCAGCTTTTAAAAAGACCTCCCTGGAAGTCCGGTTTTCAAAAATCTTTTTTAATTTTTCACCGAGAAGATCAACTCCGACTTTATAGTCACTGATCCTGATCACCCCGTTTTTGTCAATGGTAATTACCAGCGGCTCCTGTTCGGGGTTAAGCTGTTCGGCCGACTTGGTTTCCGGAAGGGAGACACCCACTCCCTGGACCATCATCGGGGCGGTCACCATGAAAATGATCAGCAGGACCAGCATTACGTCCACAAAAGGCGTTACATTGATATCTGAGAGCAGTGAATCGCGGCGCCGATCTGACCTCACTTTGCAGCCTCCCGGTATGCCAGGTAATCGCTTTCCACGATATTGATAAAATCAGAGGAAAAGCTTTCCATTTCGGATTCAAGTATTCTGATTTTCTGTGTAAAATAATTATATGCAATCACCGCCGGAATTGCAACAGCCAGGCCGGCGGCAGTGGCTACAAGGGCCTCGGAGATTCCGGGAGCAACCGCTGCAAGGCTGGAAGCCCCTTTCTTGTATGCAATGCTGTGAAATGAATTCATAATGCCCCATACCGTACCGAACAGGCCGATAAACGGGGCTATATTGCCTGTGGTTGCCAGAAACGGCACAAGCTGGATCAAGCGGATGCTTTCCATGTCAACCGAGCGGTTAAGGGCCCGCCTTACAGTTTCCACCCCTATGGATTTTCTGACCGCAGCGGCCTCGTCGTGCTCCCGGGAGGACTGGCCGGCCATCCTGTTTAATTTCTTTAGCTCCATGTAAGCTATCCTGAATATCCTGGCCACCGGGCTGTAACGAAGCTGCTTGGCCTTGGCAAAGGAATTTGAAAAATCCCGGGTTTTCCAGAAATATTCAACAAAAAACGCCGACTCGCTATACGCTTTGCGCACCTGGACCAGCTTGATAAAAATAATGGCCCAGGTTCCCACTGAAAACGCCAGCAGGAGGAAAATCACAAATTGCACCATCAGGCCGGCATTAATGACCATGTCAATAACATTTAAACTCTCAGCACCCATGAACGCCTCTTTTATTAATCTGTTTTCCGGATTCGGATATTCTTACCTAAACTTAGGTCTTATTACGCCTGACCCCAAGTATTGCTTCAACTCTTAATTATCCGAGATTGAAAGGCAGTGTCAAGAACAATGGTGGCGGCCGGAAAATCCGCCGGCGACGGTATCCGGGGCGGGAAGAAAAAAGCGCCTTTGCGCAGCGGCTGCGCAAAGGCGCTCTGATATATCATGGTCAGGCGAAATAAGGCCGGACAAAAACGGGGGCAAAAAAACTACATCATGCCGCCCATTCCGCCCATGCCTCCCATTCCGCCCATGCCGGCGCCGCCGCCCATGCCGCCGCCTTCACCTTTCTCTTCAGGTATCTCCGCGACCATGGCCTCGGTGGTCAGCATCAGGGAGGCTACACTTGCCGCATTCTGCAGCGCGAACCGAACCACCTTGGTCGGATCAATAACGCCGGCCTTGAGCAGGTCTTCGAATTTGCCAGTCTCTGCATTGTAGCCGTTGGATTCTTTTTCCTTCTTGACCTGATCGATTACCACGGAGCCTTCATAGCCTGCGTTATCAGCTATCCGGCGCAGGGGTTCTTCCATGGCCCTTGTCACGACTTTTACTCCGAGCTGCCTTTCCGGGCCGAGATCAAGCTTGTCAAGTGCTGCCATGCAGCGAACAAGTGCAACCCCGCCGCCGGGCACAATGCCTTCTTCCACGGCTGCCCGTGTCGCATTCAAGGCGTCTTCCACCCGGGCTTTCTTTTCCTTCATTTCTGTCTCTGTGGCCGCACCAACGTTGATCACTGCGACTCCACCGACGAGCTTGGCCAGACGTTCCTGAAGCTTTTCACGGTCGTAATCGGAATCTGTCTCCTCGATCTGGGCACGAAGCTGCTTGACGCGCTTTTCAATATCTTCCTTGGAGCCCGCGCCGTCAACTATCGTGGTATTGTCCTTGTCAATATTGATGTGCTTGGCACGTCCGAGATCGTCAACAGTAACGCTTTCCAGTTTCAGGCCCACGTCTTCTGAAATCACCTGGCCGCCGGTCAGAATGGCGATATCCTGGAGCATGGCCTTTCTGCGGTCACCAAAACCGGGAGCCTTCACCGCAGCAATGTTTAAGGTTCCGCGCAGCTTGTTGACCACCAGGGTGGCCAGCGCTTCGCCTTCAACGTCTTCGGCTATAATGAGCATCGGCTTGCTCATCCTGGAGACCTGTTCCAGAATCGGCAGCAGATCTTTCATGTTGCCGATTTTCTTTTCGCTGATAAGAATATATGCGTCCTCGAGGTCCACGGTCATCTTCTCGGCGTCGGTGACAAAATACGGGGAGGTATAGCCCCGGTCAAACTGCATGCCCTCGACAACGTCGAGCGTGGTCTCCATGGACTTGGCCTCTTCAACCGTGATAACGCCTTCTTTGCCGACCTTTTCCATGGCCTCGGCAATAATATTGCCTATGGTCTCGTCGTTGTTTGCGGAAATGGTACCGATCTGTGCAATCTCGCGCTGATCGTTTGCCGGATGGCTAAGTTTGGCAAGTTCCTTTACAACTGCATCCACGGACAGCTCAATGCCGCGCTTGATCGACATGGGATTGTTTCCCGCTGCCACAAGTTTCTGGCCTTCTGAATATATGGAATGCGCCAGCACGGTTGCCGTGGTGGTGCCGTCACCTGCCATATCGCTTGTCTTGCTGGCAACTTCCTTTACCATCTGGGCGCCCATGTTTTCGAACTTGTCCTCGAGCTCGATCTCCTTTGCCACTGTTACGCCGTCTTTGGTCACTGTGGGCGAACCCCAGGATTTTTCAATGACCACGTTGCGGCCCCGGGGGCCCAGTGTTACAGCCACTGCGTCAGCAAGCTTGGATACCCCGTTTAACATCTTTTCACGGGCTTTATACCCGTACTTTATGTCTTTTGCCGTCATATTGTCTTCCCTCCAGTTCTGTTTGATTCCACTTTAGTTGTAAACCGTGCTCTTACTTCTCGATAATTCCCAGGATGTCGTCTTCCCGCATGACCAGATGCTCTTCTTCTTCAATCTTGACTTCGGTTCCGGCATACTTGGCAAACAGCACCCGGTCACCTTCCTTGACCTGCAGCGGCATGCGCTTGCCGTCATCATTTAACTTGCCGTCGCCGACCGCGATAACTTCTCCCTGGGCCGGCTTTTCCTTTGCACTGTCCGGAATAATGATACCACCTTTTGTCTTGGACTCCTCTTCCAGGCGCTTTACCAGAATGCGATCATTCAAAGGTTTGATCTTCATTTCCCACTTCTCCTTTTGTTTCTATCGGTTTGTATTGGATGGTTTTCAAGAAAAATAAAACTTAATAAAATCAAAATATAAGCTAAACTCTGCATCCGGGCACAGCCCTTTTCTCCATTCCCGAGGCGCCGTCGGGGATTTCTACGCCCGAAAGCAGGCAAATACCAAGATGTTGTCAGGAGTCGCCGCCTCCGTTACTGCTGGTTTTTGATTGTGTGTCGGCAGTTGATTCTTTTGAAGTCGATTCTTTTGAATCAGAATTCTCTTTTTTGCCTGAAGTTGAAGATGTTCCGGAACGGTTGGCATAATCGGTGGCATACCAGCCGGTTCCCTTCAAGTGAAATGTACACTGGGAGATCCGCTTATGCAGACTCCCGGAGCAATTAGGGCACTTAGACACGGGGTTGTCTGAGATTTTCTGCAGGATTTCGTGTACCCTGCCGCAGGTTTCACATTCGTATTCATAAATTGGCATCGCAGAAATATCTCCTGTTTTCAGAATGATACCTTGATATCAAATCTCTTGGTTAACGACCGATATCAATATAGTTCATAATTCGGGGTTGTCAAGGAGGCCGGGTAAATTTTTTCCCGTTTCCCGGGACAGCTTCAACGAACAAGCATATCGGCATCGTTTCGCCAGTTTTCATAAAATTCAAACACCGGCTGCATTCCGGCAATCTGCTGCCGCTCCAGTATCTCATGGGTTATCCTGTGAACACGGATCTCTTCGGACTGCTTCTGCTCCTCGGCAACGCTAAACTGCTGCTCAAAGCGCCTGAAGCGTACCACGTGGATCAGTTCGTGGCATATTACATACAGAAGAAACGGGTAAAGCTCAATGCCGGCGTAGCTGTCAACTGCCGGAAGAATGGAATGATCCTGAAGACATATTTTATAAAAATCCTCGGCACTTGTCTTTAGAAGCGAATTTCTTTTCTCGGCCCGGTAGCGGACAATCTGTGCAAAATGGTCCGGGACAATCTCGTGTTGACTCAGTTCTGCTGCTGTTTTAACGTCATAGTTCAACTGCCGCATCTGGGAAGCGGAAAGCTTGTAATAGTCACTTACAAGATCTTCTGCTGTAGACAGAGCCCGGCTGACAAGGGCGATCTGGTCCGGGCTGAATTTTAAATATTTCCCGTCGGTCATCAAAAATATATATCGGCTGGTTAAAAAGTCTGTGTTTTGCCGCGCAGTACGGATAAGCAGTACGGATAATATGTTTCCGGCAGTCGCCCGCGCGCAGAGAAATATA
>JAGXLE010000125.1 GCA_018334855.1 Desulfobacterales bacterium
GAGTGATGCAGTTTTTTTTATTCGACAAAAATTTTTCTGCTGCTTACCATGTGATTATTTCTGAAAAGATGCTTACCACAAAGGCTTATAAGTGTCTGATTTTATGGCGCGCCTGGGGCGATTCGAACACCCGACCTACGGATTAGAAGTCCGTTGCTCTATCCGACTGAGCTACAGGCGCAGATAACCTGTTTACCGCTTGCAGGGATTTTCTTTTATCATCAAAAGGCGTCTTTGTCCATATAATTTGATGGCTTCGTAAAAAGTCCAATATCTGCGTTGCGCTCCCATCCCTGCGGAATTTCACGTACGATTAAGTGCGCTGCATTCCTCGGGATTTGCGCGCCTTGATCTTGAACTTTTTACTTTGCCATCTCAAAATTGACTTTTTATGAGATTGTCGTGATTTAGACGCCTGAAAAATAAAGAAGGTTTATCATCGGCAAATCCGGGGATGTGCCTTCGCCGGCTGCAATCAGGTTGAGGCTAAGGCAAAAATGAGTTATGTTTAATATGTTATGTGTAAAGCATTTCCGTCCGGATAATTCAGACCAACAAGGATGGTGTTAACAAGATTATGACAGAAAACCATGAGGAAGAATACAGAGACGACCTCGCTGTAGATGAAGACCTGGACGTAGAGGTCCAGGATACGGAAGAAACGGATGCTACCCGGAAATTAAAGGAAGCCGTTTCAGTGACAAAAGAAGAAGGGAGCTTGGTTCCGTATGATCCGCTTCAGCGATATCTTTCTGAAATCAGCAGATATCCTCTTTTAACCAGAGAGCAGGAAATTGAACTGGGGCACCGGGTGCAGGAGGAAGGAGACCCGGATGCAGCCTATATTTTGGCCACCTCCAATCTCCGGCTCGTGGTCAAGATCGCCATGGAGTTCCAGCGTACCTGGATGCAGAACCTGATGGACCTGATCCAGGAAGGCAACATAGGTCTTATGCAAGCGGTCCAGAAATTCGATCCATACAAGAACGTCAAATTTTCCTACTATGCGGCATTCTGGATCAAGGCCTACATCCTGAAATTTATCATGGACAACTGGCGGCTGGTCAAAATAGGCACAACCCAGGGCCAGCGCAAGCTGTTTTTCAAGCTAAAGAAGGAAAAGCAGAAACTTGTTGAACAGGGATTTATGCCGGAGACTAAGCTTCTTTCAAGCAGGCTGGGGGTCTCGGAGCAGGAAGTGCGCGACATGGACCAGCGGCTCGACGGCTGGGACGTCTCTTTGGACGAACCCTTAAAGGATGATTCTGACACTGAACGGGGGGATTTTTTCAGCTCGGACTCCGAATCCATTGAAAGCCAGGTGGCCCGCAAAGAGGTGGAAACCCTTCTGCGCGAAAAGGTGGGTGAATTTAAAAAGCATCTCTTGGAAAGGGAGCTTGATATATTCGAGAAACGGATTTTTACAGAAAATCCCGTAACTTTACAGGAAATAGGCGACCAATACCAGATTTCCCGCGAGCGGGTAAGGCAGCTTGAGAAAAATATCGTTAAAAAGATGAGGGCTTTTTTTGAAAAAGAAATTCCTGATTTTCCCTCATACAAATATCCCGAGGAAAGCGGGCAGTAAAGACAGCGGCTGATTGTAATTCTGACAGAATCGACTTTTTACGAGAGCATCAATTTTAATATTTTGTGTAATTAAATGACAAATACCGGCAGGACTCTCTGGATAACCGTTTTTATTATAATTTTTCTTGTTTGCGGATGTGCGTCTATGGATCGGCCAGCGCCTTCGGAGGCCGTGGACAAATTCAGCGAACAGGCCCGGCAGGGCGAATTCCAGCAGCCGGCAAATCATTATTATTATTTTATCCGGAGCCGGCTTGCAGCGGCAGCCGGGCAAATGGAGCAGGCCGCCCGGCTGATGGAAGAAGCTGTCAAAAAAGCACCCCGTGAACCGGTGCTTAAAAAGGAACTGGCCCTGATCTACCTGAAGCAGGACCGTAAGGAAAAGGCCCTGGCTCTTGCCGAAGATGTTTTGGCACAGAACCCGGAAAACGTGGAAGCCCTGATCATTGCCGGTTCAATCCGGCAGGCCACCGGCAGAAACGATGCCGCCAGGAAGACCTATGAAAAGGTCGTGGAAAAGGCCCCGGACAGGGAAAATATCTATCCGGTTCTGGCACGCCTCTATTTACAGGACAAAGAATACGAAAAAACCGTGAAGCTGCTGGAGCCCTTTGTGAAGCGTTTCCCGCAGAATTATACCGGGTTTTACTATCTAGGAAAGGCATATTCGGGCCTGGGCGAGCCGGATTCTGCAGTTGATGCCTACAATAAGTGCCTGGAGATTGATCCCGGGCTGGTGCAGCCCCGTGCGGCTTTAATCGAGATTTATAAGGGGCGGGGCAAAGATAAAAAGGCAATTGCCCAGTATGAGAAGCTGCTTGCCAGACACCCTAAAAACGTACCTGCCGCCATAGAGCTGGGGCTGCTTTATGAAAAGATTGAAAAGACGGAAAAAGCCGCAGAGTTGTGGTCCGAACTCTCGGCAAGGGTTTCTTCGGATCCGGAGGTGATCAAAAGCGTCATCCGGAAGCTGCTGGGCCAGCAGCGATATGATGATGCAGTGACCGTCCTGTCGGCAATGTTAAGGAGTGCTCCCAAGAACCCGGAAGTTCTCTACCTGGCCGGAGCGGCCAGATACATGATGGAGCAGTTTGATAAGGCCTTGGAATATTTCAGCAGAGTTCGTCCCGGGGACGAGCTCTATACTGATGCCATGATTCACCGGGCCATTATTTACAACAAGCAGGGCAAACCGGAAAAAGCGGTTTCAGTAATGGAAACCGCCATGGAAAATGTCGGCAGCGATGCCAGGGTAACCCTGATTCCATACCTGAGCGCTTTTTACCAGGAGCAGGGCTTATATGAGCAGGCCGCAGACCTGCTGGAAAAGGGCATTTCCATGGAGCCTGAAAATATTGAGCTGCATTACGAGCTCGGGGTGCTCTATGACAAGACCGGCAAGAAAGATGCCGCCATTGAAAAAATGAAGCAGGTGATAAAGATGGATCCGCAGAATGCAGATGCATTAAATTACCTGGGCTACACCTATGCAGACAGCGGAATAAAGCTTGATAAGGCGGAATCGCTGATCCGACGCGCCCTGGATTTGGAGCCTGACAGCGGATATATACTCGACAGCATGGGATGGGTCTATTACCGCAAGGGAGACTATGAAAGGGCACGCAAATACCTTGAAAAGGCTCTTAAACAGGTTTCCGACGACCCGGTCATCCTGGAGCACATGGCGGACGTGTATCTCAAGCTTAACCTGCGTCACAAGGCCCTAGAATATTACCGCCGGGCTCTGGAAAACGCCGGGAAAGACAAGGAGTCTCTGGCTGATAAAATAGAGACCCTGCAAAAGGAGGGTCTGCAGCCTTGAAACTCCGGGGGCTTATTATCATTGCGGTTCTGTTTATTGCCGCATGCGCCGGCCCGCCCAAACGTCCGCCGGACGTTTATTCAGAAATTACCGCCAGGGATGCTTCCCGGCTGGTGGAGATACTTAAAGCAAAAAATGCGGCAGTTTCCCCGTGCAAAGGCATCGGGCAAATAGGCATATACGGCAGTAAGGGTTCCCGGGAGGTACGGGCCGCGTGGATTGCCACACCTGACGGCAGATTGAGGGTCGAGGCCCTGGGCCTTACCGGACAGCCCTTTGCCAAGATGATCTGCAGCCATAGCAGGTGTTATTTTCTGTTCCGCGGTGATGACAACTGCCTGCGCATGGAATCCACGGGGGATACAAGCCTTGAGCTTCTTGTCGGCATTGAGCTGGAAGCAGGGGATGTGGCCCTGCTTCTGGCCGGCGGTGTTCCGATTAAATCCCATGATTCGGTCGCTGCTTATGAGACGGCTTCCGGAGAAAAGCTGCTTGTTTTAAAAAGACGATTTTCCGGAACTGTACAAACCGTCCGTTTTTCGGCGGATCGGGAGCGGGTCCGGGAAATGACGGTTTTCGGATGGGCAGGAGAGCTCTACAGGGCTGAGATCATAGGCTACATGAATGTGCAGGGACGAGATATACCGTCTGAGCTGCGCATTTCGGATTTCGGAGAAAACAGGATGCGGGTGTCTGCAAAACGATGCCGGACGGGTATCAAACCGCCGGAAGGCGTGTTTACACCGAACCTGCCGGAGGAGGCCCGGTGTGACAATCGTTGAACAAGGCAGTTTAAACTGCGTATGAGTTCAGAGTCAAAAGCGGTTGCGCTGGAATTGCACCTTAAATCCTGTTCCAACGTCACCTGTCTGGGTGTCCGGCCGAATTTTTCGGATTACAGTCCCGACCAGGCGGCCATGATCAGGGAGGCCCCCAGGATTTACTATCCTTCTACGTTTTATGCGGACGTGTTTGCGGCCATGGGAAAGCCGATTTTCCCGAGCATACATACCTACCGATTCGTCCAGGACAAGGTCAAGCAGAGCGCCCTGTTTGAGATCCTTGACATACCCCGTCCGAGAACCAGGACTTTTTACGGTCGGCATAGAAAGGAAAAAATCCTCCGGCATTTCAGTTATCCTTTTGTGGCAAAGATTGCCCGCGGCTCGGCCCTGGGACGCGGGGTTTACCTCATAGAATCAGGAAGCGATCTGGATGAGTACTGCGATTTGACAAAGATCGCCTATATACAGCAATATCTGCCTGTAGACCGCGATATCCGGGTGGTGGTGATCGGAGGCAGGATGGCCCATGCATACTGGCGGATAGCAGCCCCCGGAGAATTCAGGAGCAACCTGGGATGCGGCGGCAGTGTAAGTCTTGACCCGATACCTGACGCCGCATGTGAACTGGCACTTAACACGGCGCTCAGGTGCGGATGGGATGACGTGGGCATTGATATATGTATGTGGCAGGACAGGCTGTATGTCCTGGAAGCAAACATGAAATACGGAAGGGCCGGGTTTGTCAGTGCCGGAATTGACTACTTCAAAATGATGGAGGATAAAATCAGAAATGGTGAAATCTGAGCTTCCGCCCCTGGACCGGCTTCGTTCACTGTTGGATACACGAGAGGAACAGGTTTTTTCCTCCCTGGCCGCCAGGAGTGTTGAAGGATTGCGCCGCCGCCGGGAAGAAAGACTGGA
>JAGXLE010000126.1 GCA_018334855.1 Desulfobacterales bacterium
GGGGAACATGTGCCGCACCGACCGGTACTTAAGTCAGGATCTGAAGTCAAAAATAGCCCTGTTCTGCAATGTAAGCCAGGACGCTGTAGTCACGGCCAAGGACGTGGACTGCATCTACGAAGTGCCCCTGGTGTTCCACAGGGAGGGACTGGACGCAAAGATACTCGAGGTGCTAAATATCTGGACCGGGGCGCCGCGGCTCGAAGCCTGGGAAAAAATGGTCCAGCGCTATAAATCCCCCCAGGAGAAGGTTGCAATCGCGGTGGTCGGCAAATATACGGATCTGACCGAATCCTACAAGAGCTTAAATGAAGCCCTGTATCACGGAGGCATTGACAATAAAGCCAGGGTGGAGCTTGTCTTTGTAGACTCGGGAACATTGACGGATGAAAATTGTGCCGAGGCTCTTTCCGGGGCGGATGGCGTGCTTGTGCCCGGCGGATTCGGCTCCAGGGGCATAGAAGGAAAGATAAGTGCGATCAGGTATGCCCGGCAAAACGCTGTTCCCTACTTCGGAATTTGTCTGGGCATGCAGCTTGCAGTGATCGAGTTTGCCCGCAATGTTGCCGAAATTACCGATGCCCACAGCTCGGAGTTCAAGCCCGACACCACCGCGCCGGTGATCTACCTGATGACAGAGTGGTTTGACGAGCGCACCCAGACTGTTCAGCGCAGGGATGCAAATTCGGAAAAAGGCGGCACCATGAGGCTCGGAGCATATCCGTGCCGGCTGGAACACGGCAGCAAGGCATTTGAAGCATACGGCACGGAAAATATTTCCGAACGGCACCGCCATCGCTACGAGTTCAACCTGGACTTCCGGGGACCGCTCGAGGAGCACGGAATGGTTTTCAGCGGCTTTTCTCCCCGGGGGGATCTGGTGGAAATAATTGAGATAAAGGATCATCCCTGGTTTTTAGGATGTCAGTTTCACCCTGAATTCAAGTCCAGGCCAATGTCGGCCCATCCCCTGTTTTCCCATTTTATCAGGGCCGCTCTTGAAAAAAAATAAAGCCCGGTTTGAATTGACGGGCTCGTAAAAGCAATTTACACCGCCGTGGCGGAATTTTTGCGGAAAGGAAAATCGTGAGTGCCCTGGCTGACCGGCGGCCGCGAAAAAGGAGTTTCCTCGCTCCAGGAGCCTCTTTGCGCCTCAATTTCCGCTCGGAAACCCGCTTTTCCGCGCCGCGGTCAGGGAACCAAAGTACAATTTCGTTAAAGTGCCAAAAAGCGACTTTCTTAGAAGAAGTCATTTCTGAGCGGCATTTTTTGCAGGCGGTTCGTATCTGATCGGCGGAAACATATGACATTTAAATGCCCTGTATTTCTTCAACCCGGAGATCGTGTAGGCATAGTGGCCCCGGCGAGCCCTTTTGACAGGGATCGTTTAAACCGGGGTATGGAAGTTCTATGCCAGATGGGGCTTGAGCCGGTTTTTACGGACAGGGTTTTTCATAAAAACCGGTATTTTGCAGGAATGCACCCGGAAAGGGCGAGCGATATCCACGAGTTTTTTGAAAACCCGGATATAAGGGCTTTATGGGCTGTGCGCGGCGGCTACGGATCCCTTCGCCTGCTCTCAGAGCTTGATTATTCGGCCATGGCCGAAGCGCCCAAGATTTTTATCGGCAGCAGCGACATTACGGCTCTTCTGGTCACATTGTATCGTCGCTGCCGCATGGTCACTTTTCACGGACCCATGGTGACATCCCTGGCCGAAGCCGATGCTGATACTATCCGTGGATTAAACAGGGTGCTGTTCGGTTTTAAACCCCTTAAAATAGAAGCTGTCCAGGGCGGGGTGATCCAGGAGGGCTCTGCAAGCGGACCTGTGATCGGCGGCAACCTGGCCACTCTTTGCCATCTGCTGGCCACCCCTTTTGAACCGGATTTCAGCGGGTGTATCCTTTTTGTCGAGGATACGGGCGAAAAACCATACCGGATCGACAGGATGCTTACCCAGATGAAGCTTGCCGGCTGTTTTGATTCAATAAAAGCCCTGATAGCGGGTTCGTTTGAAAACTGCGGTCCGCCTGAAGAAGTGGAGAAGATTTTCGCAGATCTGTTTGCCGGCAGTCATTTTCCGGTTGTAACCGGTTTTCCGGCCGGCCACTGCATGCCCAATATGACCCTGCCTATTGGAGTTATGGCCTCGCTTGACAGTTCGTCTGGCTCTTTGACCTATCACGGGCCAGCTGTAAGCAGTTTTTCAGATAAGAAAGGATCCGGCGGGCAATGAACCGGGTGTCTGAATTGATGCGCCGGGCGGTTGAAACAGGGGTTTTTCCCGGGGCTGTCCTGCTGGTTTCCCGTTTTGACGAAATTGTTTTTCACGAAGCCTTCGGTGTCACCGACCATGTAAGCAGCAGACCTGTAAAAAAAGATACTGTATATGACTTGGCCTCGCTGACAAAGCCCCTGGCAACGGCTCCGGCTCTTATGGATCTTGTTGACAAGGGCCGGATTTCCACCGAAGACCGGCTCGGAGATATAATTTCTGAATTTGCGGGATCTGATAAGGCTGATATAAGGATTTGTCACCTTCTGCGCCATACCGCCGGCCTGCCTGACTACAGAGCCTATTACCGGGAACTGGTAAAATTTCCGCGGCAGAAGCGAAAATCAAGGCTCAGGAAAATGCTTGCAGATGAGCCTCTGCTTTGTTCTCCGGGTTCTGTTACTCTCTACAGCGATCCGGGGTATATGATACTGGACTGGGTGGTGGAAAAAGTTTCCGGAACAGGACTTGACAGGTATCTCTCAAAATGCGTATACGAGCCCTTAGAAATCCGGGATCTTTTTTTTACTCCTGATGCCGGCGGGAAAAAGGCGGGCAGAGTTTTTGCTCCGACCGAGGCCCTGGACGGAGGCGAGTTGTTGTGGGCATGCGTCCACGATGAAAACGCGCGGGCCGCAGGCGGTGTGTGCGGACATGCCGGACTTTTCGGTACTGCAGAGGGTGTTTTTCATCTGTTAAAAGATTTGCTGCTCACAGTTTCGGGCAGGTCAGACAGTGCAGTCTTTTTCCGATCTGTTGCCGAAAAATTTCTGGAAGTTGCCGAAGGCAAAGATCGGGCTATGGGATTTGACACTGTTTCGTCCGTGGATTCGAGCAGCGGAAGCTATTTTACGCCCGGCTGCACCGTGGGACACCTTGGTTTTACAGGCACTTCGTTCTGGATGGATCTTAGCTCGGGTGTAGCAGTGATACTGCTTAGCAACCGGATATGTCCGGACAGGCAGAACCTGAAGATTCGTTTTTTCCGCCCGGAGCTCCACGATGCGGTCATGGAACAGATGCTGGGAAAAAATAACTGAAAACTTTGTTTATCGGGGTTTCATTCGGGTATTTTCTGCTTGTCATCCGGCCGCATGTCTGGTAATGAATTGATCTTATCTATACCTGTTATTTCATCTGCAGTTATTGCGTCTGTGTTTTTGCCGGCGTTTTGTCTGCGATTTAAATGACCAGCTGTATGCGCCTGTAAATGATAGAATTTAAGGAGGAACTGACTTGTTTTGGGATTCACTTCTCGGCATATTTTCCAATGATCTGGCAATTGATTTGGGGACGGCCAACACGCTGGTCTTTGTCAAGGGCAAGGGTATTGTTCTGAGCGAACCTTCGGTGGTGGCGGTTCGTACGGATGAAAGATCCAAAAACCGGGTTCTTGCCGTGGGACTGGAAGCCAAGAACATGCTCGGCAGAACGCCGGGCAATATAGTGGCCATCCGTCCCATGCATGACGGGGTTATTGCGGATTTCGACGTTACAGAGGCAATGCTGAGGCATTTTATTCACAAGGTTCACAACCGCCGCACGTTTGTTCGGCCCAGAATTGTTGTGGCGGTACCGACCGGCATCACCCCGGTTGAAAAAAGGGCGGTCAAGGAAGCCGCAGAATCGGCGGGGGCGCGTGAAGTTTTTCTGATCGAGGAACCGATGGCCGCGGCGATCGGTGCGGGAATGCCAATAACCGAGCCTACTTGCAACATGGTGGTCGATGTCGGCGGCGGAACGACGGAAGTAGCTGTAATTTCACTGGCCGGCATCGTATACAGCCGTTCAATCCGGGTTGCCGGCGACAAGATGGATACTGCCATAGTACAGTACGTAAAGCGCAAGTATAATTTGCTGATAGGCGAAAGAAGTGCTGAAATAATTAAAACCACCATAGGAAACGCCTATCCGGATTCGGAAAACTACGAGACCATCGAGGTAAAAGGGCGTGACTTGGTATCGGGCATACCCAAGATACTGGCAATCGATTCGGAGGAAATCCGGGTGGCCATTGCCGAACAAATCGATGCAATAGTGGAAACCACCAAAATCGCTCTGGAGCAGACCCCGCCCGAACTGGCCGCAGACATTGTGGACAGGGGTATAGTGCTTGTCGGCGGAGGGGCTTTGATCAAGAACCTGGACAAATTGCTCAGGGAAGAGACCGGCCTGCCGATTACCGTGACCGATGACCCCCTTTCCACGGTTGCAATTGGATCCGGCAAGACCCTAAATAGCATCGAGATTTTAAGACAGGTAGTCATCGACTGATCCATGTTTTCCAAAAAAACGATGGTCATAATAGGGGCGGTCATCCTGATCGCGCTCAACGCAATAGTTTTTTCCTTCAATTACATAAGGAAACCTTCGTTTAAGTCGGCTGCAGTTGAAACCGTTCTTTTTTTCGTCTCGCCGGTACAGGAGAAGATGTACCAAGCATTTGATTTCGGCCAAGACCTGTGGAACAATTATTTTTACCTGGTTAACACGGCAAAAAAAAACGAGCAGCTTCGCCGAAAGCTTGCCAGGGCCAGCCAGCAGATACATGAGTGCAAAGAGACCAGAAAAGAAAATGACCGGCTAAAGGGCCTGGTAAATTTTAAAGCCGATTCAAAGCTTTCCATGCAGGCGGCCGAAGTGGTGGCCAAGGACCCCTCCCCCTGGTACCGCACTGTTATTATCAACAAGGGCAAGACAGAAGGTGTGGAAAAGGGATGCCCAGTGGTGGTGCCCGACGGGGTGATCGGCCAGGTTATGGGGGTGTCGGGCGGGCATGCCAAGGT
>JAGXLE010000127.1 GCA_018334855.1 Desulfobacterales bacterium
AAGGAATGAAAAACAGATATTGATGCAGCGACATTGTTTTAAAAAACACAAATCCGACAACCGCAGGTTTTAACCAGGCATGACCCCTCTGGAAGACCTCATAACCATTGAATTTTTCTTTCAGAAGTCTGAACTCATTGTCACGTTTCTGATCGTATTGCTTGGAATCACCTTTGGCAATATCCGGATCAAAGGGGTGGGTTTCGGTTCCAGCGGCGTGCTGATCGTGGCCATGATCGCCGGATATCTTTACCAGTTCAATCCGGTTCCCATACTCCAGGACCTGGGTATTGTGCTTTTTCTGTTATGCGTGGGACTCGAGGCAGGACCCAGTTTTTTCCGGGCCTTTAAGCAGCACGGCAAGCGTTTTATCACGAATGTTATCATATTGCTTGTTATATCGGGCATAAACACAGTTGCCATTATTTATCTTGCCGGCATTCCAGTGGGCATCGGCCTCGGGCTGTTCGGCGGCGCATTTACCTCCAGTCCGGCCCTGGTCAGTGCTTTGCAGTTCAGTCCTGAAAGCGAAGTGATCTTCGGTTACGGCGTGGCTTATCCTTTTGGCCTTTTGGGCGTTATTTTGTTTATAAGTATTGCCATGCGTATTTTAAGAAAGCGGCTGGAAGAAGAAACCCGGTCATATACCAGCATGGTGGCCAAATTGTACCGGATAATAAATGAGAAGTATCACGGACAATTGATCAAGGAAATTTCCGATATTCAAGACAGCAATGTGGTCATTTCAGGCATTTTAAGGGACCTGTCTTTGCGCACAGCCAGCGGAAGTACAGCACTTTTTAAAAATGACATTGTCCGGCTGGAAGGCAGCCAGAAAGATGTTGAAAAGGTGGGCAGTTTACTGGGCGAGGAAGTCCTTGAGAACTTTGAGGACAGCCCGGAACTCGACTCCCGAAGTATCGTGGTGGAAAATAAGTCCGTGATCAACCGGTCCCTTACTGACCTGGGAATCCGGCTGCGCTTCAATGTTTCCCTGACACGTATAATTCGCGCCAACCTGGAATTTATTCCCCGATATGACCAGGTGCTTGAATACGGGGATGTGATGGTGGCTGTCGGCTCTCCCTACCAGCTTGATCAGCTGGAAATGTTTTTAGGGCATGAGCACCAGGCGGTACAAAGGCGGGTTGATCTCCGCTCCTTGGCGGCAGCCTTGTTTTTGGCTTTTTTCATCGGCGGTCTCATCATCCCCTTTCCAGCCATTGGAAACTTTTCACTGGGCCTTGCAGGGGGAGGATTGGTGGCTGGTTTGATATTCGGACATTTTGGACAGATCGGAAATTTTATCGGGCGATTTCCGCGCAATGCAACCGAGGTGCTCAAAGAACTCGGACTTGCGCTTTTTTTCGTGCAGGTTGGATTTGAAACCGGACAAAGCTTTGTCGAATTCCTCGATTATGATGTAATTTACTATGCCCTGTATGCCATTCTTTTTGTCACGATTCCAATGACCGCCAGCTTCCTGACAGGCCATTACATAATGAAAATTCCTATCAGCGAATGTTTTGGCGTCATCTGCGGCGGAATGACCTTCACCCCTGGCCTGGACATCATCCGGGAAGTGGATAAATCCGAAAGACCGGTTGTAGCCTATTCTTCCGTTTACCCGGTCTCGCTGATCCTTGTGATCCTCCTGGTTCAGGGAATGTATTTGTCCTTGATGCTGCTTGGCGGGTGAGCCTGGCGGTGATGGATTGGTTGACGAGAAGGGGCAATCAATAGTAATTGCCTCGTGTCCTACATGCGGTTGGATTTAAGGAGCGGAAGTGCGCCGCAAGAAGTAGCCACTAGAATAGGCAATGATTTCGGCCGGCGGAGTTCTTCGCTGACAACACAACTTGCCAGCGATATCGGTATTCCTGGCCAGCCTTAAATCTGCACCTTGGATATGACATTTTTCAGTGGTTCAGAATTCGCACTCCTGGCGTTCGATAGCCGCTATTCTCCACCCCCATCTTTTGGATTGGTATTTGATATTCCGCGTTCTGACGTTATTGGGGAAAACTCGCTTCTCAGAACTCAAGGGATTTTTTGATTTTTTCCGGATTGCGCCGCATGTCCAATATTCTCCATACAAAAACTACTGACTCGTTCTCCATGGTGTAATAAATGGCATAGGGAAATCTTTTGGATAGCATGCGGTGATAGCCAAAGACTTTTGCGTGAACACCGGCATAAAGAGTAAGAGAATCAACGTCTGAAAATAGCGAATCAAAGAAATACTCTCCTAACCCTTCTCGCTGCTTTTCGTAAAACTTCCGGCCTTCATACAGATCCTTTATAGCCGAGGAGAGTACTTTGATTTTCATTCGAAACGTTTCCGAAGATCATTTTTTGCTTGGTGCCAGTCTATTGCAGCCTCTTCTCCCGAATTAAACCGACCTTTCGTTTCCTGGAGAGCTTGCCGGTGCCAATCAGGAGATTCGACCGTTTCCTCGTCTCGTGACAGGTCCTCCCATATTGCTTCCATCACTCTCAGCTTTTCTTCTTTTGAAAGGTTTTTTATTTCGATAGTATTTGGCATTATATAAGCTCCTTGTATTTAGTTATAAATTTGCATGTATTGAGCAGTTTGTCAAATCCCCTTCGTTGTGACCACCCCCGATCAGGGTTTAGGAGATTAGGGGTTATCCCTGCCCGGGCAGAAATAACCCCTGGTCTGGCTTTTTTCTGTTTTTTTATTGCCTCCTGGAGTCTGTAGCTCTTCCAGGGTCCACAATAAAACGGGGGTTGCCCCTGGCCAGATCGTTGAGCTCTTCTTGCCTCGGAATACAGTATTTCTGAACTTTCTGAAATTTGTACCTTGGTTCTGATATTCCCCAGTGGCCCAGAAAAGGGACTATTGGCCGAGCATAGCCGTCAGTGGCCCACTATCCAAAATGCCTGTTTTGTTATTTTTGATTTTCTTTTCTTCATCCAACAAAGCGGCCGAAGACATCTTGAGCGTCATCCGGTAGATGCCTGGATAACCTGAAATTCCTATATAGGTGATCTAAACCTCGAGCACATCGGTCATACCGGTGGCGCGGCGAGAATGGGCCCGAAAGAGAAGTTCGTCGGAGGTGCGCCGCCGCAGACGACCGGTATGCGGAGTTGAATATTGAACAATTTATATTTATGGATCCATCCCAGCATTCCACGGATGAATCAAAAAAGAACCGATCGGGAGATTTTGGCCAGTTTTTTTATCCTGCATCTCGACTCAAAGCCACATAGAAGCCACACAGTAAACGATTTTATTTCAGAAAGAGTAAACCCTCCTAAACCTGCTACCTAATCGAACGCTAAAAAAAGCCCACCTATGTTGATCGTCTGCCTGCCTGGTGGCCGGGAGATTCACTCCGAATCGAGCGCATTTTTTTTATTCGGAAAAAATTTTTTCTGATGCTTACCATGTGCTTATTTCTGAAAAGATGCTTACCACGGAAGGCTTGTAAGTGTCTGATTTTATGGCGCGCCCGGCAGGATTCGAACCTGCGGCCTACGGATTCGAAGTCCGGCGCTCTATCCGGCTGAGCTACGGGCGCAATCGGGAGGGAAAAGAAAATGGGGTGAGTGATGGGACTTGAACCCATGACCCCCAGGGCCACAACCTGGTGCTCTGCCGACTGAGCTACACTCACCATATTAAAGTCCTGCATCTTTACCAAAAAAGCATGCGGCTTGCAAGGAATTTCTATTCACCTTTTAACCCGTAATATAAACCGCAATAAGCTGTTTTCAAGTATGCAAAATAAAACGGAGACAGGGCGTTTATGAAAATGAAAACAGCGCCCCGGTCAAAAGGGGCGCAACAAACTTCTTATTGACCGGGCGGGCCTTTTTGATTACATATTTCCTTTACGCGACAAAAAAAGGAGGTCACGGTGAAGCGCTCCACAAAAGCAATTGTACGAATTGTTACAGGCGGCATACTTGCCGTTATAATTGCACGGCTGTTCCGGCCCGAGTCAGGACCGGCGTTTACCGCGGGCCTGTTTATAGCTCTTGTGGGAGCGGCATACGGGCTGGAACTGAT
The DNA here is from genome assembly GCA_018334855.1 of Desulfobacterales bacterium. Taxonomy (GTDB): domain Bacteria; phylum Desulfobacterota; class Desulfobacteria; order Desulfobacterales; family Desulfosalsimonadaceae; genus Desulfosalsimonas. Next base: position 4,040 of record JAGXLE010000127.1, read on the forward strand.
CCACAACAGAAACAAGCAATAACAGGAACTCCGGCTTGAAACAAATCATCCTGGGCACAGCGGGACATATAGACCACGGAAAAACCAGCCTGATAAAAACTGTCTCAGGCACCGACACGGACCGTTTAAAAGAGGAAAAGCGCCGTGGAATCACCATTGAGCTGGGCTTTGCATCCATTGATTTGCCAAGCGGCCTTCATATCGGCGTGGTGGACGTGCCGGGACACGAAAAGTTCGTGAAAAACATGGTGGCCGGCGCCACAGGCATTGACGTGGTAACCGTTGTAATCGCCGCAGACGAAGGCGTGATGCCCCAGACCCGCGAACACATGGAAATCTGCAGCCTGCTTGGAATACGCTACGGATTCGTGGTGCTTACCAAGACCGACCTGGTCGACGAGGAATGGCTGGAACTGGTGACCGAAGACGTACACGACTTCATGGAAGGTACATTTCTTGAAGAATCGCCGGTAATCCCCGTTTCTTCGGCCACCGGGCAAGGAATTGACGATTTTATAAACACCCTTGACCGCTACTGCATGGCACTGCCCGAAAGACCCCCTGCCGGAATCTTTCGGCTTCCCATTGACCGGGTGTTTTCCATGAAGGGATTCGGAACCGTGGTAACCGGCACCCTTGTTTCGGGCCGCATCAATCTGGGCGAGCCGGTAATGCTGTACCCCTCAGGCATAACCACCAGGGTCAGGGGAATCCAGGTGCATGACCAGTCCGTGGAAACCGCCGAAGCCGGAATGCGAACTGCAATAAACTTCCAGGGCGTTGACAAGCATGCCGTCAGCCGCGGCGATGTTCTGGCCCGGCCCGATACCCTGATATCGACTTACATGATCGACTTGGAACTCCATCTGTTGGAGAGCAATGAGCGCCCTCTGAAAAACCGGCTCCTCC
>JAGXLE010000128.1 GCA_018334855.1 Desulfobacterales bacterium
GGGACGAGACCTTTTCTTTGATGGCCTCCGGCGGATCGGAGAGAAATATTGCGTTGCTGTAGCTCTTGCTCATTTTCCGCCGGTCTGTTCCCAGTATCTTGCTGGTCTCTGTAAGTATGGTTTCCGGCTCTGGAAAGACTCTGCCGTAGAGGTGATTGAAGCGCCTTGCTATTTCCCGGGTGAGCTCTATATGCGGGGCCTGGTCGACTCCCACCGGCACGCCGTTTGCCTTATAGATGATAATGTCTGCGGCCTGGAGCACCGGATATCCCAGAAAGCCGAACGTGGACAGATCCCTGTTGTCAAGCGAGTCTATTTGTTCCTTGTAAGTGGGGTTGCGTTCAAGCCATGGAACCGGTGTGATCATGGAGAGCAGCAGATACAGCTCGGCATGCTCCCTGACCCTGGACTGGACGAAAAGAACGCTTTTTTCCGGCGACAGCCCGGCGGCCAGCCAGTCAATCATCATGTCGCGTGAGTAGTTTTCAATGTTGCCCGGGTCCTCGTAGTCCGTGGTAAGGGCATGCCAGTCGGCTATAAAGAAGAAGCAGTCGTATTCATCCTGCATGTTGATCCAGTTTTGCAGTGCGCCGTGAAGGTTGCCCAGGTGAAGGGCCCCTGTGGGGCGCATGCCGCTTACTATCCGTTTTTTTTCAGTCATTGTCGCAGATCTCCGTATATGCTGTGGGCACGGTTTCCGGCGAAAATCATCCGCCCGTAAAAAATCCGGCCAGGGGTTTTATGAAAAACAGGATTACAAAATCAAGGGTATTTGTCATAAGCAGAACCAGCAGGATCAAAATACCGAACGGGCCTATCTGTTCGTAGGCCTGCCTGGCCTGCGGGGGCAGCAGTGCCGAAAGCAGCCGGCTGCCGTCAAGCGGCGGGATCGGAATCAGGTTAAAAACTGCAAGGACGATGTTTATTATGCAGAAAGCATATAAAAGCCGGCCTGCCAGCATGCCGACTGAAAGAGTTGCCAGCTCCGGAACCATGTGAAGGGCCTGGTAAAGAAACCCCGATACCGCGGCACAGACCAGGTTGGCTGCCACGCCTGCAGCCGAGACCACTATGGTTCCCACGCGTAAGTTGTTTAAATTGCGAAAATTGACCGGAACCGGCTTGGCATAGCCGAAAACCGCAGGAGAGCCTGAAAAAATCAGCAGCCCCGGCAGAATAATTGATCCGAAAGGGTCCAGGTGGCGGATCGGGTTCAGGCTCAGTCTGCCGGCCATCTTCGCGGTGGGATCTCCGAACCGCAGTGCAGCATATCCGTGTGCCACCTCGTGGACCGTAACTGCCACGAGTAGCGGAATGATCAGTATTATTGACTGAAGGATTTTAACTTCCAATATCTGTTTCTCCCTGAAACGGTGACAAGTGACGCGTAACGCGTGGCAAGTGACGCATGACTGGTGACAAAATGACCGGCGATGAAAAATCCGTTCCGCGTCACCTGTCACTTACCACCTGTCACCATTTTTTTAGCAAATTCCAGTTCATCTTCCCTGGTTTCCACCACGCCGTCTAATTTTTCCCGCAGAAGCTCCCTCATTATCCTGCCGAAAAGGGGCGAGGGGGTAAGTCCCATCTGTTTTAAATCCTCACCCCTAACTGAAATCTCTGTATCTTTCAAGTCTGTCACGTAAAAGGATATGGCTTTTTTGATCCGTTCCTGGTTTGCGGCGGCCATCATAAACAGTAGAATCTCTGTTTTAAATCCCGAGAGCTCTTCGTATAGTTCGCTGTTTTTCATGGGCAGTTTCCGGGCGAGCCTGTGGAGGCAGTTTTCTGCTTCAAAACGTTCCTGTGTCAGAATCCTTGAGTATCTGGGAGCAAGCTCGAAATGCAGGCATATTTCTTCTGCCTTTTCCCGGTCAGTGTGGCGTATGAGGATCATAAAATAAACCACCCATTTTCTGTAATCGTCTTCCATGTATAGCAGGTCGTACCAGGAAAGCGCGCTTCTGGCCGACTCGAGCATGGAGTGAAGTGTGCTGTCCATGCGTATTGAGGGCTCAATTACTTTGAGCAGGTTGAAATCTTCGAGGCGGGCCAGGGCGGGTATTGGATTTTCTTCTTTCAGAATCTGGCAGAGCTCCGAGAAAACACGCCTGCCGGAAAGCCGCCTGAAAAAGTCCATTTTTACCGCATTTTCAATCAGGCCGGCGGTGAGCTTTCCTATGGTGAACCCGAAGCGCTGTTCAAATCTTATGGCGCGGAAAACCCGGGTCGGGTCCTCGACAAAACTTAAGTTGTGAAGAATGCGTATGGCTTTTTCCTTGATATCACGCATGCCGCCGAAAAAATCTATCAGCCGGCCGAATCTGTCCTGGTTCAGACATATCGCAAGGGTGTTGATGGTAAAATCCCGCCGGAAAAGATCGAGCTTGATAGAGCTCATTTCCACTGTCGGAAGTGCGGCCGGAAACTTGTAATACTCCATTCTTGCAGATGCCACATCAATTTTGAAGCCGTCGGGGAAAATGATAACCGCGGTTCCGAATTTGGCGTAGGCATTGACCCGGGCGCCTTCCTTTCTGGCAAATGCTTTGGCGAACTCGATGCCGTTTCCTTCTATAACTATGTCAATGTCTTCGTTGTGCCGGTATAAAAACAGGTCGCGAACAAATCCGCCCACCACGTATGCCGGAAATCCGTGAGAGTCGGCCACCCTTCCGATCCGCCGGAGCAGGTCTATTATAGAATCGTTTAGTCTTTCTTTTAAAAATCCGCTCACTTTCTTGGTTCTGGGCTGGCGGGATTCGTGCGGAGGCTGCGAGGAATGGGCCGCCTGCTGCTGCCGGTCCCGATATATCAATGTATTTAAAAGATCCGTGCGGGTGATCACCCCGATTACATTCCCGTCTTTTTTTACCGGCAGTATCCGCTGCTTGTTTTCGATGATTTTTTCCTGGACCTCCGATATTTCAGCGTCAGGTTCCACCTCGGCAAATTCCGTGGTCATGTATTCTTTTATGGCAATGTCTCCGAGATCGTGGTAGAGAGCCTTTTCAATTACCTGCCGGGTGATAAATCCTGTAAGTTCCCCTGCTTCTTTTTCAGGGTTTACCACCAGCAGGGCGTTGATGTTGTACTGAGACAGCAGTTGTCTGGCTTTTCTGCAGGAAATATCTGCCGATGCAGTAATAGCCGGAGCAGACATGATGTCTTCGGCCTGCTGTCTTGATTTTACATGCTTTTTAAGCAGTTCTATAATTCGGTTTTCCACCTGTGCCAGGGTTTTGTTGCGGATAGTGGCTGCTGCTGCAAAGCTGTGGCCGCCGCCCCCGATTTCACGTACAACAGCCCCTACGTCCACGTCCGGGGTGCGGCTTCTTGCGGCTATATAAATCTTGTTTTTCATAAGAGCTATGGCAATAACCGCGTTCAAATTTTCAATCCTGAGCATTTTCTGGACCAGAAACGCAAGGTCGTGTATGTATTGCTCTGTGGATACTGCGGTTACCGCTACCTCCATGCCGTTTATGTCGTGGTGGACCGCTGAGCGGAACATGTCGTTTAACAGGCTTATCTGCTCGGGATCCATCTCTTTTGAGATCAGATCCGAGATAGTGGTCAGGCTTGCGCCGCATGCCCGCAGGTAGGCCGCGGCCAGGAAATCTTTTTCCGTGGTTGAAGGATAGCTGAAAGCACCGGTATCTTCATAGATTCCCAGACACATTATGGTGGCTTCATCGGGGGTAACGGCGATGTTTTGCTCCCTGATAAGCTCCACCAGGAGGGTGACGTTTGCGCCGGTCTCCCTGTGCACCTCGTAGTCGCCTTTTATGTCATCTTCCAGCTTTGGGTGATGATCGTATATGTGGATTTCCAGGCCGGATTTTTCCAGCAGTTCTTCTATTTCCCCGATTCTGCCCGCCTGCCTGGTGTCGACCAGTACCAGACGTTTTATTTTATCCGGGTCCAGTTTTTTATAGTCAGCCATTTTAAACAGGTAGGCCATGGTGCTGACAAAGAAATTTTTCATGTTTTTTTCGTGAAAACCTGGAAAGACAACCATGGCCCCGGGATAGAGCTTCTGGGCCGCCAGCATTGAGCCCACCGCATCAAAATCGGCGTTTGTATGGGTGGCAATAATGGTTAGCTGTTCCTGCTGCCGGTTTGTATTCTTCACTTGCAAGCCCTGTGGTTATTTGCGATATAAATTATTGTTTTTCAGTCTTTATTATGATAATAAACCTTTTGCAATCGTAAAGATACACCCGTTTTAATACAAGATAAATATTTGACCATTACCCTGAAAGTGATAAAGTAGTGTTCAGAAATCAGATTCTGGATGGGCGCTAAATTAACTTCCCAAAAAACTTGGGCTTTTTAATAACATAAAACAATTACCCGTGCGTATGCGGCCATCGGGCGGTATGCATATCTTTTCTTCACAAGTAAAAGAGCAGGGGGGAGACAAATGCCTGTTTTCCAATGGGAAGGAAAGGACCGGAACAACCAGGTCCGAAAAGGTGAAATCGAGGCGGCATCAGAACAGGAGGTCCGCGCGGTACTTGGCAGGCAGCGTATAAGCCCGAGCAAGGTAAAAAAGAAGCCAAAGGATCTGTTTGAAAACGTCTCCTTTCTGCAGCCCAAGGTGAAGGAAAGAGATATCATTGTTTTCTGCAGGCAGTTTTCCACGATGATAGATGCCGGGCTGCCAATTATTCAGTGTTTGGATATTCTCCAGGCCCAGCAGGAAAATCCCACCTTCAAAAAAATGCTAAAAGACATAAAAGAGTCGGTTGAGTCGGGCCGGACACTTGCCGAGTCTTTAAAGAAATATCCCAGGCACTTCGACGATCTGTTTGTCAACATGGTGGCCGCAGGCGAGGCTGGAGGTATTCTGGACGTAATCCTGCGGCGGCTTTCAACATACATGGAAAAGGCGGCCAAGCTCAAGTCCCAGGTAAAAGGGGCCATGACCT
>JAGXLE010000129.1 GCA_018334855.1 Desulfobacterales bacterium
GGGGACTCCGATTCTCGGGCCAATGGGCAACCGGGAATTTACCCTGCTGCTCAGAGTGCAGTAGTTGATTCGGGGTTGATTTTTTGAGGATAAATGGTTAAAAACAGGGACAAAAACAGGCCCGTTGAGCATGTAAATTCAGCAGAATAGAGAGGAGTTAGGATTGTTATGACAGAAAACCTGAGAAACATCGCCTTGATCGGACACGGCGGATCCGGCAAGACCTCCCTTGCAGAAGCAATGCTTTCCAACGCCGGCGTAACCAAGCGTTTCGGCAGCGTGGATGAAGGCAATGCCACACTGGATTTCGAACCTGAAGAGCTCAAGCGCAGAAGCAGCATATCAACAGCCTTTCATCAGTTTCCTTGGAAAAACCGCCAGGTGAACCTGATTGACACGCCCGGGGATCAGAACTTTTTTTCTGATACCAGAATGTGCATGCAGGCCGCAGATGGTGCAGTGGTGGTAATCGACGCAGTGGACGGCATAAAGGTTCAATCCGAACAGGCCTGGGAATATGCCGATGAATTTGAGCTGCCGCGCATTATTTTTATCAACAAGGTTGACCGTGAGCGGGCCGATTTTAACAAGGCTTTCAGCGACGCTGTTGAAATCTTTTCTCCCAAGCCTATTATACTTCAGCTGCCCATCGGACAGGAAGCAGATTTTAAGGGCGTAGTGGACCTTGTCAACATGAAGGCCTATTCCTATGACAACGGCAAGGCAAAGCCAATCGATATTCCCCCCGACATGCAGGAAACAGTGGAAAGCGAACGCGAAACCCTGATTGAAAATATTGCGGAAGCAGATGATGCCCTGGTGGAAAAATATCTTGAGGGAGAGTCGCTTTCTGACGATGAAATCCTGCGTGCCCTGCGAAAAGGCACCCTGGAGAAGGCCTTTGTTCCGGTTCTGTGCGGCTCTGCCACCCTTAATATCGGCGTGGACCTGGTTGCTGGCCTGATGACAGATGCCCTGCCCTCTCTGATTGACCGGGGACCCAAAGCCGGCTTCCTGCCGGGTACGGAGACTGAAGAACAACGCGAGCCATCACCGGATGCCCCTTTTTCCGGGATAGTGTTTAAAACAATCGCGGATCCTTACGCAGGCAGGCTCAATTTGTTTAAGGTATTTTCCGGAAAACTCGGATCAGACGGCACCTTCTACAATTCCAACAAAGATGCAAAGGAGCGCTACAGCCAGCTTCTCCAGGTGCGCGGCAAGGAACAAAAGCCGCTTGACGGTGCAGGTCCCGGTGATATCGTGGCGGTGGCCAAGCTGAAAGAAACCGTTACAGGCGATACCCTGTGCGATTCTGCCAAGCCGATTAAATATACCTCCGCCGAACCCCTGCCCGGAGTCGTGTCGTTTGCCATTGCACCCAAGTCCAAGGGGGACGAGGACAAGATATATTCCTCCCTGACAAGGCTAATCGAGGAAGATCCCGGTCTTAGGCTTGAGCGAAACGATGAAACCCGGCAGACTCTTTTGACCGGCCAGGGCCAGGTACATATCGAGACCACGGTGGAAAAGCTGAAACGCAAGTACAACGTGGAAGTTACCCTAAATATTCCCAAGGTGCCCTATAAGGAAACCTTTAAGAAAAAGGTGCGGGTTCAGGGCAAGCACAAGAAGCAGTCAGGCGGCCACGGACAGTACGGGGACTGCTGGGTGGAATTCGAGCCCCTGGAACGGGGGGAAGGCTACCAGTTTGTGGACAAGATCGTGGGCGGTGTTATCCCCAAAACATATATTCCGGCCGTGGACAAAGGGATTGCCGAGGCCGCCCAGAAAGGCGTACTTGCCGGATTTCCGTGCATCGACTTTAAGGCCACTGTATTTGACGGCTCGTATCACTCTGTGGATTCATCTGAAATGGCTTTTAAAATAGCCGGCTCCCTTGCATTTAAAAAGGCCATGGAACAGGCAGATCCTGTTTTGCTGGAACCGGTCATGGAAATGGAGGTTGTCACTCCAGAAGAATTTATGGGAGATATCATGGGCGATTTAAACAGCCGCCGGGGCCGGGTGCTCGGCATGGAAAACAGGGGCAAAAACCAGGTAGTCCGGGCCATAGTGCCTCTTGCCGAAGTGCTGACCTACGCCCCTGACCTGCGCTCCATGACCGGTGGCCGCGGAATGTTTACCATGAAATTTTCCCATTACGACGAGGTGCCCTCACAAATCTCCCAGAAAGTGATCGAGGAGCTGCGCAGCCAGCAGGAGCAGGAAAAGGAAAAGTAGGAACAGGAAATAGGAAAACTGCAGATTATCAGTGTCCATCCAGAAATTGGGCAAATTAACCATTTCTGGATGGGCACTATTTAATGTCTGCAATGACTTCCCTGGCGGTCTGCCTGATGGATTCAGCGTATGAGCCGTTTATTACGGATTCAAGCCTTGGATTGAGCTGGCTGTCGTTTAAAACCCCGAACAGATGAATGACATCTCCTTTTACCGCGTCGTCGAGATCTGAAAACCTGTTCCACATGCTGTCAAGAGCCTGGCGGGCCAGTTCCGGGGCCTGTTCTGCCAGGTATTCAAACGCCACCATCGCCCCGAGTCTTGTCGGCCACCTGGGGTGGGCCAGCAGCTCCAGGAAACCCGGGATTACGGTTTGATAACTGACCATCAGGCTGGCAACTCCCTCTGCATCTCCGTCTGAAACTATTTTTTTCAATGTTTCAGAGCTGAGTTTTCTGGGATCCCGGTTTTCCATAACATCGAGAATTTCTGTAACAGAAATCACGCCTGTCCATCGAAAACTGCCATCTAACACAGCCGTGGGGACTGACCTGATATTTTCAGCAGCAGCCGAATCAGAAAACGAAACAGCATCAATTATGTGCAGCTCTATCATTTCCGGGGCGCAGGCAGCCATGTAGAGCCACCTGGAAACAGCTTCAGGACAGTGCGGGCAGGATGTCGAGACATAAATCCTTACCACGCCCGGAATACGGAACCTGTTTTGAATTTCTGCAGCAGAAACCCCCGCCTCATCTTCTTCCATGGGCACATTACCGGCTATGCACATTAAAAACAGTTCCAGAAGCTTTCCTTCAGGAACGACTTCAAAGCGGTAATTGGGCGGAATAAAAATTGCGGGCGGCTCTTCACCTCCTGGCTCAGTTTTGACGGTTACCGCCGGAATATTTGCCTGAAGCCTGTCACAAAACATTTCCATCCGCTTTCCAGGCTCTTTTTCCGTATTTCCCAGAATCAAAAGCCGGGTTGGCTTGTAGATCGTGTATTTATAGCTTTCAATGGTTGAAATATCCTGCTGGGATACAACAGGTTTTATCTGCTGGTTTGCCATTTTATTTTCCACTCGGGGTTTGTTTATTGACAGTCTCGTAAAAAGCTGTTTATCCCGCTTGGGCGGTATTTTTGAAGAAAGTAAATCCGTAACCATCTTGGCTGATCGGCGGCGCGAAAAAGGAATTTCCTCGCTCCAGGAGCCTCTTTGCGCTTCAATTTCCGCTCGGAAACCCGCTTTTCCGCACCGCCGTCAGGGCAACAAAGTGCAATTTCGGCAGAGCGCAAAAAAAGGATTTCCCTGGAAGCCATCTTTATTGATTTATTTCAGAAATCATTTGCGCGATCTCTGCCGCAATCCGCCGACCGCTTTCATCTTCTCCGGAGTCAGGCTCGATTTCGGCTTCATCAGGCATTTTTTCGGAAGCGCTGATTTCTATGTGCTCTCCGTTTCTGGAAAGCAGCAGGGAAAGGTTGGCCTGCACGCTGAAATCAAGCCTGTATGCAATTTCATTGTTTCTGACCACCAGATCACCGTTGTAAAATGAAATTTCATCTCCGGGACTTAATTCGTATTTTTCCCGGATGGCTTCCCTTAAAGCCGATTTATCGATATTTTTGACAATCAGCTTTAAAAGATGCTTTTCGCAGGCCTGCATGATTTCAGTGCGGGCGAGTTTCATGGCTGAAATTCCTTTTCATCGGCTTTAAACTTTTCACCTGCGCCGGTCCACCGGCTTGCCAAGTCCAAAAACGCGCCTGCACCGGGCGATGCAATATCATGGCACACCGCCGGTTTTCCGAACCAGTATGCCTCGTGTAAGCGCGGGTCTTCGGGAATGCAGACCGGCAGGCATATATTTTGAATCCTGCTGAAAAAATCCGGACCCAGCAGGGCTTCGGCCTCCACTTGATCATCACAGCAGTTAATCAAAATGCCTGCAAACCTGATGTTGGTTTTGTTCTCCCGGCGCAGCCGTGCAATTTTTTCAAGCATCTGCCTTATATGCGCAAGCCCTTCTTCGATGTATTCGGCTCCTCCCGGATCCACGCGAACAGGGATCAGCAGCTCATCTGCAGAGCACAGGGCCAACTCCGTCACTTGGAACAAATTGGTGGGAGTATCTAAAATGACAAATTCATACTCTTTTGCCTGTACAGAAAGCATTTCAGAAAACTGCCGCCGTCCGTACTCCATGTCTGACAGATCTGCAGCCGCCTGCTCCAGTCCCTTTCCTGCCGCAAGAACCTGAAGATACTCCAGCCGCGTGTGCAGAAGCAGGTCCGCGAAAGAATTCCTGTCCGGCTCAATCAGCGCGTCTGCAAGCCCCGGCGGATCGGTCGGGGGTTTGACAACAGCCCCGAAAAGACTGCTGTTATCCTGGCTGCAGTCCACCAGGAGCGTTTTTTCTTCGAACACCGCAAATGCGGCTGAAAGGTTGATTGCGGAAACGGTCTTTCCGGTATCAGACAAGGGTGCTGCTATGCATAGTATCTTGGTCATGATTTTACATATACCATAACTGCACGTTTTTTCAAGGTCATTATTCCTGGCAAATGGGAAGCTTCCAAGGAAGTCCTTTTTTTGCGCTCTCACGAAATTGCACTTCGCTGCCCTGACGGCGGTGCGAAAAAGCGGGTTTCCGAGCGGAAATCGAGGCTCCAGGAGGCTCCT
>JAGXLE010000002.1 GCA_018334855.1 Desulfobacterales bacterium
CGGCGGGCGGAGATTTGTTCGCTGCTGACCGCTGGTGCGCTCAAATGCGACTCACAAACCCCCGCCCGCCGTCCCTTGCCGGCCACCGCCCCGGGTTGCTTTCAGGTCCCATTGCCAGGTGTATAAATGTGGCAAACCCTCTTGAAGGAAAGGGGGCATAAATTCGCAGAAGGTTTGTCCGGGGCGGGGGACAAGGGTGGTTTGCGAAGCTGCATTGAGCGTTTTCGTGTAAGATTCGGCTGCGGCCGGAGCGTAGGAATTTCAAATTGTCTGAGGACGACAGTCCGAGTTTTTGAAATTTCAGCGAAGGCCTCAGCCGAATCCACGAAAACGGTCAGCAGTAAGCAAATCGCCTTTGCCGCAGCCCTGCGAAGATACTGGAAGCTTGTTATTTTTAAAAGAGCCCGGCTTGCTGCAGATTGAAACACCTTGAATTTGGGTGTAAGCTTTGCTACTGGTACTAGATTTTAAACATACTTTTGAAATTCATCTTTCCGGTGCAGGAGGATAAATGATCAGAGCGGCTGTGGCGGGCGCAACCGGTTATGCCGGGGCGGAGCTGGTGAGAATTCTTGCAGGGCACCCCGAGGTGGTATTAACGGTGCTCACTTCGCGGCAGTATGCGGGCAGGTCTTTTGACAGCATATACCCGGCAATGGCAGGGACTATTACCGCCCAATGCGAGAGCTTTGATGCCGATTCGGTTTGCGAGCGCGCTGACGTGATATTTACGGCACTGCCGCATAAGCTGCCCATGGATATAATACCCGGTCTCATGGAAAGGGGTGTGAAGGTGGTTGATTTATCAGCCGACTTTCGGTTCCGTGACCCTGAACTCTATGAAGCGGCCTATCAGCCCCATGCCGCCAGGGATCTTCTCTCAGAGGCGGTTTACGGGTTATGCGAGGTGTTTGCCGATGACATAGGAAATGCCAGGCTTGTGGGCAACCCGGGATGCTATCCCACCAGCGTGCTGCTGCCTTTGGCGCCGCTGGTTAAAGCCGGGATGATTGATACCGGCAGCATTATCGCGGATTCCAAATCCGGGGTGAGCGGTGCCGGGCGGAGCCTTAACATGACGAGCCTTTTCTGCGAGGCAAACGAATCTTTCAAGGCATACAAGGTGGGCTCACATCGGCATGAACCGGAAATGGAAGAGAACCTGACCAGGATGGCCGGAAAGCCCGTAAACATCAGTTTTGTTCCTCACCTGGTGCCGATGAACCGCGGCATGCAGACCACTATTTATGCTTCCCTTGCCAGAGATGCGGGAGATGAAGATATTCGGAACTGCATGCTGGAGTATTATGAGGGATGCAGGTTCATCCGGATTACGCGGGACGGCCGCCCGCCCGATACCAGGGATGTTCGGGGCACCAATTACTGCGATATCGGTTTTGTTATAGATCGCGATCATGGGCGATTGATTTTAATGTCTGCCATCGACAACCTGGTAAAGGGGGCAGCCGGACAGGCGGTACAAAACATGAATATAATGTGGGGCCTGGCCGAAACAGTCGGATTAACAGGCGTGCCTTTTCCCGTGTAGACCGGTTTTTAACAAAAACTTACCCGGAGAATTGAGATGAAAATTACCCAGATTTCCGTGTTCATGGAAAACCGCTCCGGCCGGCTGGCCAGCATCACCACCGCCCTTGGCAATTCAGGGATAAATATCCGGGCCATGTCGCTCGCAGATACTTCCGATTTCGGTATCCTGCGCCTGATCGTATCCGATACTGAAAAAGCCGGCCGCGTATTAAAGGAGCACGGCTTTCTGGTTCGCACGGCCGAAGTAGTTGCAGTGGCAATACCCGATACGCCGGGTGCCCTGGGCAACCTGCTTGCCATAATGGATTATGCGGATTTAAACGTGGAATACATGTACGCTTTTGTCGAAAAAGCTCATGACCAGGCCATACTGATTTTCCGTTTCGATGATATGGACAGGGCGATCGACGTTATGCTGGAAAACGATATTAACGTACTCGAAGCCCGCAAGGTGCTTAGCATGTAGTCGGGTGCCGGGGCCCGGTACACGGATTACGGCGGGCCCCTAATGGCAGGAAACCGTTTAAATAAGGGGGTAGACATTGAAAAACAGGGTTTTATCAGCAATCATTGCGGCAATGTTTATTGTTTCATTTGCATCGATTCTTCACGCCGGGGAAAAGGAGCCGTATCATATCGGCTGCGCTTTTGCCATTACCGGCAAAGCGGCCTGGCTCGGGGAACCGGAGAGAAATACCGCGGTAATGATAGCCGAGCAGATCAACAAAGCCGGCGGTATCAACGGCCATGAACTGGTGCTGCACATAGAAGACACCCAGGGCAGCAACACGCGCGCGGTCAATGCAATCAAGAAGCTGATCAAGAAAGACAACGTGTGCGCCGTTATTGGTCCCTCGCGTAGCGGAACCACCCTTGCCTCCATCCCGGTGGTCCAACAGGCAAAAGTTCCCATGCTTTCCTGTGCCGCGGCGGCAAGCATTACCAATCCGCCTGAAAAGCGTGAATGGGTTTTTAAGATGGGCCAGAACGACAGCGATGCCGCGCGCCGCATTTATGAGCACATGCAAGAAAACGGTATTGAAAAAGTCGGTGTTATAACCGGCACGACCGGTTTCGGTGATGCGGGCCGCACCCAGCTAAAAAACCTGAAGGACGAATACGGCATTGAAATCGTGGCCGATGAAACATATGCGCCCGGAGATACGGACATGACCGCGCAGTTGATAAGTATCCGCAAATCCGGGGCCCAGGCGGTTATCAACTGGTCAATCGTCCCGGCCCAGTCCATCGTGCCCCAGAACATGGACCAGCTAAAGATGGATATCCCCCTGTATCAGAGCCACGGCTTTGCCAACATCAAGTATGCCGAGTCTGCCGGGGAGTCGGCAGAGGGATCTATTTTTCCCGCCGGCAGGATCATGGCGGCAAAAACAGTGCCAGCGGATCATCCCCAGAAAGAGGTCCTGATCTCCTATAAAAATGCCTATGAGTCCAGCTATGACGACCAGGTCACCACTTTCGGGGGTCATGCCTATGATGCGATGCATATTATAGCAAAGGCGCTGGAAAAAGTGGGCGACAACCCCGCAAAAATAAAAGAAACCATTGAAAACATGGAATTTGTGGGGATCAGCGGTGTGTTTGAATTTTCAGAAAACGATCACTGCGGCCTGGATAAAACGGCTTTTGAAATGATGACCGTCAAAGACGGCAGGTTCGTGGTGCTGGATCGCTAAACATGGAAACCGGGCTGATTACCGACCTGCTCCAGTTCCTTTTTATGGGGATCCAGAGGGGCGCGATATATGCCATGGTGGCAATAGGTTTTAACATGATCTATAATTCCACCGGCATAATCAATTTCGCTCAGGGCGAGTTTGTGGTCCTGGGCGGCCTCATGATGGTCTCGCTGACCATGAGTTTAAAACTTTCGCTGGTTTTCGCATTCCTTATGTCAGTGGCTTTTGTAACCGTGGTGGGCATTTTAATGGAGCGCCTGACCATAAACCCGGTCAGGCGGCCCACGGTGCTGCGCCTGATTATAATAACCATTGCGGTCTCCATGCTGTTTAAGGGTTCTGCGATGTGTTTCTGGGGCAAAGGATCCCATTATATGCACCATTTTACTGATGCGCCGCCGCTGGAGGTAATGGGTGCAACAATTCTGCCCCAGTCATTATGGGTGATAGGTATCCTGGCGCTGGTGGTGATCGGCTATGTCATGTTTTTTAACTGGACCATGACCGGAAAATGCATGCGGGCATGTGCAATCAACCGGGATGCAGCCCGCCTGGCGGGCATAAACGACCGCAGGATGGTGATGCTTTCCTTTGCCCTGTCTGCGGCCATAGGTGCGGTTGCCGGCATTATTATCACCCCGATTATCCAGATGGATTACGCCCGGGGAGCGCTGCTGGGTTTGAAAGGATTCGGTGCGGCGGTGATCGGGGGGCTGGGCAACTCCATGGGAGCCGTTGCCGCCGGCCTGCTGCTCGGTATTATAGAGGCCCTGTCCGGAGGCTTTATTTCTTCTCATTACATGGATGCAATTGCTCTGTTGGTGATGCTTGGCGTGCTCTTTGTACGGCCCGGAGGCTTGTTTGGCAGTTCTGAAGAAGTTCGGTTAAAAGAATTCTAGCATGCACGCAAAAGACTATATCGGATTTTCCATACTTATCGGGATGGTACTCGTAATGCCCCATCTGGTGGGCAACGATTACTATGTAGGGGTGCTGGTGTTTGCAGCATTCAACTGTCTTGCCTGCATCGGGCTGTGCCTGCTTATGGGTTATGCGGGTCAGATATCTCTTGGACACGGCGCATTTATTGCCATAGGGGCCTATGCCTCGGGTCTGCTGACAACAAAAATGGGGTGGTCGCCCTGGACGGCCATGGCCGCCGGGGCGTTTCTGGCCATGGCAATAGCTTTTATTGTCGGTATTCCCACCTTGAGATTAAAAGGCCATTATCTTGCCATGGCCACCCTGGGTTTTGCCTCGATTGTCCATATAGTTGCCGTGGCGGCGGTTGACTTGACCGGCGGTCCGGCCGGAGTCCTCGGCATTCCCAGGATCGGCCTGTTCGGCTTTAGCCTCGATTCCGATATTCAGTACTATTATTTTGCCTGGACTGCAGTTGTGATAGGACTTTACCTGGCCTTTAACATTATTGACTCCAGGATCGGAAGAGGCCTGCGGGCAATCCACGGCAGCGAGGACGCAGCATCGGCGGCCGGGGTAAACACGTCCGTTTACAAGATCCAGGTTTTCGCCTTAAGCGCTGTTTATGCCTCGGTCAGCGGGAGCCTTTACGCATATTATGTAAACTACATCGATCCCGGCCCTTTTGATGTCATGCACTCGATTTTGCTGGTAACCATGGTGGCGGTAGGAGGGCTGCGCCACCTCTGGGGGGCTGTAATCGGCGCGCTTCTGCTTTCTCTGCTGCCGGAAATGCTTTCCTTTGCAGCCGCTCCACTCCAGGCGATCGGCATTGAGTACAAGCCTGACTATGATATTATAGTATACGGAACCATATTGCTGCTAATCATGCTGTTTCTGCCCGAAGGGCTGTTTGCGGGTCTGGCTGCGGGGTGCAAATCGGCCTGGAATCTGTTTAAAAAGATTTTAAAGGGGCGGCCGTTTGTACGGGAATAATCAAATACTAAAACTTGAGAAGCTGCGAAAGGTCTTCGGCGGCGTGGTCGCCCTGGATGATCTTTCTTTTGAGGTGGGTACAGAGACGATTACCTCTGTGATCGGGCCCAACGGGGCGGGCAAGACAACCGTGTTTAACCTGCTCAGCGGATATCTGCAGCCCACCAAAGGGGCCATGATATACAAAGACAGAAGCCTGCAGGGAGAAAAACCCTATAAAATAGCTTCTCTGGGAATCGGCAGAACATTTCAGAACGTTCAGATTTTTCCTGACATGACAGTTCTGGAAAACGTCATGGTTGGCAGACACCTTCGTTCCCGGACAGGAATGCTTTTTTCCGCGTTAATTCCCTCTTTTTTAAGGCCGGAGGAAAAACGCATAAGAGAAGATGCGGTTCGCTGCCTTGCCTTTGTGGGTCTTGAGCATGCAGCAGACACCCCAGCCGGCTCGCTTCCCCTGGGAAACCAGCGGATGCTGGAAATCGCCAGGGCTATGGCTATCGAGCCTGATCTGCTGTTGCTCGATGAGCCGGCTTCCGGATTAAACAGCCGGGAGACCATCGCCATGGGAGAATTAATTAACAGGATCCGTGAAAAACGGGTAACCGTGATGCTGGTGGAACATGATATGGAGCTGGTAATGGAGATTTCCGACCGGGTGGCTGTCATGAATTTCGGGCGGCTTATAGCAGAAGGCACGCCCCGCGAGGTTCAGGAAAATCAGGAAGTAATTTCAGCATATCTTGGAGAATAAGGGTTTGATGCCATGCTTCGCCTGGTAAATGTCAACAGCTATTACGGACTGGTCCACGTTTTAAAAAATGTTTCCATGCACGTGGGAGAAGGCGAGGTAGTTACCATCATCGGAGCCAACGGGGCGGGCAAGACCACCACCCTTCGTACTGTCAGCGGTCTGCACCCGGTAAAAAGCGGCCGGATTTTTTTTGAGGACCGAGATATAACGGGCTGGCCGGCAGAAAGACTGGTGGATCTCGGCATAGCCCATGTTCCCGAGGGCCGCCAGATTTTCAGTCCCATGTCTGTTTACGATAATCTTGAACTGGGCGGCCATCTGATATATAAGCATTACGGCAGGAAACGGCTGAAGGCTGAAATCGACGAGGTCTTTGCCATGTTTCCCGTACTGCGCCAGCGCCGCCGGCAGTATGCAGGAACGCTGTCGGGAGGCGAACAGCAGATGCTTGCAATCGGCATGGCGCTGATGTCAGGGCCTCGCATGCTGCTCTTGGATGAGCCGTCAATGGGGCTTGCGCCCATGATCGCAAGGGATATATTTGCCCGCGTATCCCGGCTCAGGCAGGAGCGTAATCTTACGGTGCTTTTGATAGAACAGAATGCCAGGGCGGCCTTAAATATTTCCCACCGGGGATACGTGATGGAAACCGGGCGTATCCTGCTCGAAGAAGATGCAGGGGCCCTGCTTGCCAACCCGGAGGTAAAAAGGGCATACCTGGGCCGCGACCAGCGGGAAATATGGGAGTAACTCCGCTGTATTATACAGGGGGAAAATAAATGACATACTACAACGAACAAATCGAATGCATGGACAAAGAAATTTTGTCCCAGGTTCAGCTCGAAGGCCTTCAGGCGACCCTTAACAGGGCTTACAAGAATGTCAGACACTACCGTAAGCTGTTCAGAGAAATCGACTTCATGCCCGAAGACCTCACATCAATGGATATGCTGCCGCGCCTGCCGCTTCTGACCCGGCGTGATTTGAGCGCAAATTATCCCTACGATATGTTTGCCGTGCCCCTGCGGGAAGTGGTCCGTCTTCATACGGCATCATTTAACTTCGAGGAGCCCGTGGTCACAGGGTTTACCGGAAATGACATGAGCAACTGGGCCGAGCTCACCGCCAGAAATCTTGCCGGTATAGGGGTGACAAGGGACGATGTGGTCCAGATAGCACTTACATTCGGCATCATGTCGGGTCCTTTCGGCATCCAGCTCGGAGCGGAAAAGATCGGCGCTTCCGTGATTCCGATTTCCGCCGGCAAGCTGCGGGAACAGGTTAAAATCATGAGGGATTTCAAAACTTCGGTTCTGGTCTCCACCCCGACCGTGGCGCTGGGACTGATACGCTCCATGGATGAGCTGGGGGTTGATCCCAACGGGCTGACATTGAAATGCGGTATTTTCGGGGCCGAACCTTGGGGGGAGCAGACGCGGCAAAAGATTGAATCAAGCTTTTATATCACTGCAACAGACACCTATGGGCTGACAGAAATTTTCGGCCCCGGCGTGGCCTGGGAATGCCCGGCGAAAAAAGGACTTCATATCGCCGAAGACCACTTTATCGCCGAAATCATCGATCCGGAAACCTGCGAAGTTCTGCCGCACGGACAGGAAGGGGAACTTGTAATAACAACCATCGGAAAGGAGGCTTTCCCTTTAATCCGGTTCAGAACGGGAGATCTTACCAGGATTGATAACACCCCGTGCGAATGCGGCCGAACCCATTGCCGGATTTCCCGGATATTTAAGCGGTGCGATGACGTTGTCGTTGTCAGGGGAACCAGTATTACTCCGGAACAGATCGGGCGCATACTGACCGGTATAAGCGGATTTGAGCCGCGGTTTCAGATGGTGGTCGACCGGCAGGAGGACAGGGACCAGTTAATGGTTGTCATCGAAGCCGCTGACCAGTACTTTTTTGATGAAATGAAAAAACAGCGTCGTTTTGTGGAAAATCTTCACAGGCAGATATCTGAATTTGTAGGTTGGGAAGTAAATGTCCGCTTGGTGGAGCCGGGAACATTCGACCCAAACCGAAGGGTGGTGGATAATCGCACTTTTAAATAGCCAGTGCCCATCCGGAAATGGCTAATTTGCCCAATTTCTGCGTCAGGCTCAAATTTTAATCCTCAAAATACTTTGAGTATTCCTGCGGTTAAAATTTTCGCCTTCCTTGAACTTGAACAAATTATCCGATTTCTGGATGGACACTGCTGTATTTACTGTAACTCAAAGAAAAGGAGTGTAGAAATGACGGCACAACTAATCAAAGGAACGGAAATCAGGGAACAGATTCTTGATGAAATTGCAGAAGAGGTCAAGCAGATCAAGGAAAAGCACAATGTTGTCCCGGGCCTGGTGACAATACTGGTCGGAGAAAATCCGGCCTCGGTATCTTATGTATCCCTGAAGGTAAAAACAGCAGAGCGTCTGGGATACAAGGAGGTTCAGGACAATCAGCCTGAAGACATTTCCGAGGCCGACCTGCTTGCATTAATTGACAAGTACAACAATGACGATTCCATTCACGGCATCCTGGTACAGCTCCCCCTGCCGGATCACATCAACGATAAGAAGGTGCTAAATGCCATTGATCCGGACAAGGATGTGGACGGATTTCATCCGGTCAATGTAGGCCGGTTGATGATCGGCGGATCCGAGGTCAAGTATCCCCCGTGCACGCCGGCCGGCATCCAGGAAATGATCATCCGGGCAGGAGTGCAGACAAGCGGCGCTGAAGTCGTTGTGGTGGGCCGCTCCAACATTGTGGGGAAGCCCATTGCAATGATGATGTGCCAGAAGGGCGAGGGTGCCAATTCAACTGTCACCATCGTCCATACCCGGACCAAGGACCTGGAGTTCCACTGCAAGCGCGCAGATATCCTGATAGTGGCAGCCGGGGTCCCGGGCCTGGTCAAGCCCGAGTGGATCAAGGAAGGCGCCTGCGTCATCGATGTCGGAGTAAACCGGGTCGGCGAGAAGATCAGCGAGAAGACGGGCAGAAAGGTGGCAATCCTGCGCGGCGACGTGGATTTTGACGCTGCAAAGGAGATCGCCGGCTACATCACCCCGGTTCCAGGGGGCGTTGGACCGATGACTATTACGATGCTGATGAGAAATACCCTGAATGCGCTGAAATTCCGGCTTGGTTTAATGTAGTTGCCTTATACCATAGTTTCTGGTAATCTGATAAGCTGAAAAACCTCGAATTATAATCAGGCCGGGGTTTTTCAGCTTTTTTCTTTGCGCCGGGCGTTGCCGGGGGAAAATACCCGCGGTACTTGACTTAAAGGTAAAGTATGCACATTATATTCTTACCGCGGATGTATGGCACCCGCCTGATTTTAAATCAATTAAATATTGAAATGATACAAAATATCAAGGAAATATAGAAGTATGGCTGCACTTGCCGCAGGCAATTTATTGACAAGAGTATTTGGGAGCAAAAACGAGCGGGTATTGAAAAAGCTCTACCCGACCGTGGATGCAGTAAATGAGCTCGAGCCGAAATTTGAGAAAATGACCGATGCCGAGCTCGCAGAACAGACCCGTATATTTAAAGAAAGGTATCAGAAAGGCGAAACACTGGAAGATCTTCTGCCCGAGGCCTTTGCAGTGGTTCGCGAAGCATCAAAGCGTACGCTCGGAATGCGGCACTTTGATGTTCAGATCCTGGGCGGAATTGTTTTGCACCAGGGAAATATAGCTGAAATGAAGACCGGTGAAGGAAAGACCCTGGTGGCCCCCCTTGCTTTATATCTCAATGCTCTTACCGGCAAGGGCGCTCACGTGATCACGGTAAACGATTATCTGGCAAGCCGTGATGCTGAATGGATGGGCAGAATTTACAGTTTCCTGGGCATGAGCGTGGGCAACATCGTTCACGGAATGGATGACCAGGAGCGTAAACAGGCTTATGCCTGCGATATAGCCTACGGGACAAACAATGAGTTCGGCTTTGACTACCTGCGCGACAACATGAAATTTGACAAGGAGTCGCTGGTACAGCGGGAACTCAACTTTGCCATAGTAGACGAAGTAGACAGCATTTTAATTGACGAGGCCCGCACCCCGCTAATTATTTCAGGTCCTGCGGAAAAATCCACCCATCTCTACTATCAGGTCGACAGCATAGTTCCGCATTTAAAAGCCGAGGAGCACTACACGGTCGATGAGAAGGCCAAGTCCGTGGCCCTGACAGAAGAAGGGGTGGCAAAGGCCGAGACCCTGCTCAAGGTGGAAAACCTCTATGATCCCAAAAACATCGAGCTGCTCCATCATGTCAACCAGGCCTTAAAAGCCCACGCCCTGTTTACCCGGGACGTGGACTACATTGTCAAGGACGGCCAGGTAATCATAGTCGACGAGTTTACCGGCCGGCTTATGCCGGGTCGGCGCTACAGCGAGGGCCTGCATCAGGCCCTGGAGGCCAAGGAAAAAGTCAGGATCGAAAACGAAAACCAGACCCTTGCAACCATTACGTTCCAGAATTTTTTCCGGATGTATAACAAGCTTTCGGGCATGACCGGTACTGCCGATACCGAGGCTGCAGAGTTCAAAAAAATCTACGATTTAGACGTTGTTGTTGTGCCCACCAATGAACCGATGATCCGGGTCGATCATCCGGACATGATTTATATGACCAAGGAGGAGAAATACCAGGCCGCCATTGAAGAGATCGTCGAGCTCCACCGCATAGGCCGCCCCGTGCTTGTGGGCACGGTCTCAATTGATGTTTCCGAGTATCTTAGCAGCCTGCTCAAAAAGCGCGGTATAAAGCACAATGTTTTAAATGCCAAGAATCACGAGGCCGAAGCTGAAATTATCGCCAATGCCGGGCAGGAGGGCGCGGTCACCATTGCAACCAACATGGCCGGCCGCGGCACAGACATCGTGCTCGGCGAAGGCGTGGCCGAACTCGGGGGGCTTCACATCCTTGGTACGGAGCGGCATGAAAGCCGCCGTATCGACAACCAGCTCCGGGGCCGCTCCGGGCGGCAGGGTGATCCCGGATCTTCGCGTTTTTATTTGTCCCTGGAAGACGATCTGCTCAGGATTTTCGGCGGGGAACGTATCTCCGGATTCATGAACCGCATGGGAATGGGCGACGGAGAGCCCATTGAGCACAATATGATTTCCCGGGCCATTGAAAACGCACAGAGCAAGGTCGAGGGGCACAATTTTGATATCAGAAAGCAGCTGCTCGATTTTGACGATGTGATGAACCAGCAGAGGGAGGTGATCTACGAGCAGCGCCAGCAGGCATTGAGCGATGAAAGCTTAAAACCCGTGATCACCGAGATGATCCGGGAAAAATCAGATAAGATTGCATGGGAATATGCAGATGAAAAAACGCCTTCAGACCAGTGGGATTTAAAAGGGCTCTCAGATGCCGTATTCGGGCAGTTTAACCTCAAGCTCGATTTCAGCCCGGAAAAGCTGGAGGGATACGGCCCGGAAGATCTTTCCGATCTGATCTATGATTCGGCCATGGCCGCTTACCAAAACAAGGAAAAGATGATTCCGGAAGACGATTTCCGCCATCTCGAGCGCATCATCATGCTCCAGACAGTCGACAGCCTGTGGAAGGATCATCTGCTGTCCATGGATCACCTGAAAGAAGGCATCGGGCTGCGGGGCTACGCACAGCAGGATCCTTTGATCATATACAAGAGGGAAGCCTTTGCAATGTTTCAGGAAATGGTTGACCGGATCAAAGAGGAAACTTTAAAGATCCTGTTCCGGGTCCAGATCGCTCCTTCTGCCGGTGTGGACGATCTTGTGCAGCCCAAAGAACAGGAAATGACCCTATCCCACGGCGACGGAGAGGCCGGGGCCAAACAGCCCCATAAACGCAGCAGTGAAAAAATCGGCCGCAACGCTCCCTGCCCGTGCGGCAGCGGCAAGAAGTACAAGAAATGCTGCGGCCGGTGATGGCCACAGCGCATCTTTTCCAGCCCGGCAGGCCTGAGCTTCTAAACTCCAGCCCGGTTTTTTTATGTGGAATTTGGCTTGAATTTTGAGCCGCAATAATTTTATAATCTCTATTAACAGGCTGACAGGGTCAGTATCCGTGTTTATATTAAAATTAAATCATCTGGTTTTACACGAGATTATTTTTTCGCAAACAGATGTTTTCGGTAAAGCGGGGTAACAATGCAGCAGGACAAACCGGGAACAGAAGAAAAAGTAATTTCAGAAACCCGGAAATCACTCAAGGAGCCGCCCATGTACCGGGTGCTGCTCCATAACGACGATTACACCACCATGGACTTTGTGGTGGAGCTTTTGATGAAGGTGTTTCAGAAATCCTTTGAAGAAGCCACACACATCATGCTACGGGTTCACAGGGCCGGTGTAGGGGTGTGCGGTGTGTATACATACGAAGTGGCGGAAACAAAAATCGAGACGGTGCATCAGCTTGCCAGGGAAAGAGGGTTTCCGCTGAAAAGTTCTATGGAAAAGGTATAGCATATGATCAGCAAAGGACTGAGTATTGTTCTAAGCCAGGCAGTAAAGGAGGCCAGAAAGCGCCGGCATGAGTATGTCTGCGTGGAACACATGCTCTATGCCATTATTCACGACAGCGTGGGAATAGAAATAATTGAAAGCTGCGGCGGCAACGTTGAAAACATCCAGAACGAGCTTGAAAAGTTTTTCGATGAAAAATTAGACAAGGTTCCGGAGACAAACGAATATATCCTACAGCAGACCATCCGTTTTCAGAGGGTTATCCAGCGGGCAGTCAACCATGCCAGATCTGCTGAGAAGGAATCGGTATATGTTGGCGACATCCTGGCTTCAATTCTCGAAGAGCGAAAATCCCACGCCGCTTACTTTATGGCTGCCGAAGGCATTACCCGCCTCGATGTTTTAAACGTGATTTCACACACCTCCTCGGGAGAAATGTTTAAGGAAAATTCGGATACGGGGATTGCCACCGGCAGGAAAAACAAGAAAAAAGAATCTGATCCGCTGGAGATATATGCCGTTGACCTGGTGGAAAGGGCCATGTGCGGCAAGCTCGATCCCTTAATCGGCAGACAGACCGAAATGGACCGCATTGTCCAGGTCCTGTGCCGCAGAAGAAAGAATAATCCGGTTTTTGTAGGCGATCCAGGGGTAGGCAAAACAGCAATGGCTGAAGGTCTTGCCCAGAGAATAGCAGAAGGGGGAGTACCGGACCTGCTGGAAGGCGCCCGGATATATTCGCTTGACCTGGGGGCGCTTCTGGCCGGAACCAAGTACAGGGGCGATTTTGAGCAGCGCTTGAAATCAGTGATCTCGGAGTTGCAGAAACGGGAAAACGCGATCCTCTTCATTGATGAGATCCACACCATCGTCGGGGCCGGGGCCACCAGCAGCGGTTCCATGGATGCTTCAAACATTTTGAAACCGGCCCTGGCAACAGGAGAGATGCGCTGTATCGGATCGACCACTTACGAGGAATTTAAAAATTATTTCGAAAAAGACCGGGCATTTTCGCGCAGGTTTGAAAAAATAGAAATTTCCGAGCCGTCAATAGATGATACTGTTAAAATTCTTAAAGGTCTTAAAGGCTATTACGAGGACCACCATCGCATAGATTACACGGAGCCGTCTTTAAAGGCTGCAGCCGAGCTTTCGGCCAAGTATTTGACAGAGCGTTATCTTCCTGACAAGGCCATTGACGTTATTGACGAGGCAGGGGTGCTGCTCCGTCTCACCGGTTCCGAGCGCAGAAAAAGGGTGCAGCCATCTGATATCGAAAAAGTGGTGGCAAAGATATCCCGGGTCCCTGCGCACAGGATGACCTCGTCTGACAAGACAAATCTTGCCAGCCTGGAAGAGCGCTTAAAGCAGAAAATTTTCGGCCAGGATGACGCTATAGGTTCGCTGGTAACCGCGATTAAGCGGTCCAGGGCCGGGCTTGGCGCCCCGGAGCGGCCCATCGGCTCGTTTCTGTTTACCGGTCCTACAGGGGTCGGCAAGACCGAGGTGGCCAGGCAGGTGGCCAGTAACCTGGGAGTCAGCTTCCTTCGCTTCGATATGAGCGAATACATGGAAAAGCATGCAGTGGCAAGGCTTATCGGTGCACCGCCGGGTTATATCGGTTTTGACCAGGGAGGTCTTCTTACGGATCAGATCCGTAAAAATCCGTATGCGGTCCTGCTGTTAGATGAAATAGAAAAAGCACATATAGACATGTACAACATCCTGCTGCAGGTAATGGATCATGCGGCATTAACGGATAACAACGGCAAAATCGCCGATTTCAGAAACGTGATCCTGATTATGACCTCCAATGCCGGGGCCCGTGAGATGGCATCAAATACCATCGGTTTCGGCGGAACACAGGCCGATGATCCGGGCAGCAAGGGCAGAAAGGCTGTTGAAAGTTTTTTCAGCCCGGAATTCCGCAACCGTCTGGATGATATTATCAATTTCCGCCCCCTGACCCTTGAGATCATGGAGATGGTGGTTGATAAATTTATGGATGAGCTGGCACCTCAGCTTGCGGCCAAGAAGGTTTCGGTCCGCCTATCTGCCAATGCCAGGCGCTGGCTGGCGAAAAAGGGCTATGATCCGCATTTTGGAGCAAGACCGCTCGATCGCCTGATCGAAAAGGAAATAAAGGACGTGCTTACAGACGAGATACTGTTTGGAAAGTTGACCAGGGGCGGAGAGGTCTTTGTCAAGGTAAAGGACGACCGGCTGATGTTTAATTTCAGCTGATGAATAATGCCGATATTTCGCCTCTCCGATAAAGTTTCATTTCCGCCGCCGCATTACGCGGCCGGAAACGGTCTGCTGGCCATCGGAGGGGATTTAAGCGAGTCCAGGCTCCTGCTTGCCTACAGAATGGGGATATTCCCCTGGTTTTCCCCGTATGATCCGATACTGTGGTGGTCGCCTGATCCTCGCCTGGTGCTTTACCCCGATGAAATCCACGTGCCGGGCCGACTGAGACGGAAAATCAACAGCGGAATTTTTAAAGTGACCAGCGATACGGTCTTTGACCGGGTTATTTGTGAGTGTGCAAGAGTGCGCAGGGAAAACAACGAGGAAACCTGGCTGGTCGACGAGATGATAGAAGCATATTGCGGCCTTCATGAGCAGGGCTATGCTCACAGCGTGGAAACATGGTACCGCAATGAACTGGCCGGCGGTCTTTACGGGGTATGTTTGGGCGGGAGTTTTTTCGGGGAATCCATGTTTACAAGGATAAGTGATGCCTCCAAGGTGGCTTTGACGGCTCTGTGTTGCTACATGTCGGAAAACGATTTTGATTTAATCGACTGCCAGGTTCCCACGGCCCATCTGGTGTGGATGGGGGCAAGGGAAGTGCCGAGAAAAGTTTTTTTAAAACAGCTTGAGGCCTCGGTTAAAAAGCCGATGCCCGCGGGGAAATGGAATGTAGGGCTGAAGCGGTTTGCCCGGGGCTGGCACAATCACAACTAATGCATGTAAAATCCGGATAGTTCTGCCGAGCATCCTTTTTGAACCTGTTTTTTTATGGAGGAAAATATGGGAGATGACTGCCTGTTCTGCAAAATAGCGGGAGGAGAAACAGACACGGATTTTTTAATGGAGACAGATGATGTTGTGGTTTTCAGGGACATAAACCCTATTGCGCCGGTTCATCTGCTGCTTGTGCCCAAAAGGCATATCCGCAGCGTAAATGATCTCACAGAAGAAGACAGCCCTGTTTTGTCGGCCCTGCTTTTTGCAGCCAGAGACATGGCAGTGCAGATGGGAGTGGATGCCACCGGCTACAAGCTGATTTTCAACGTGGAAAAGGGCGGCGGCCAGGAAATCTTTCATCTGCATATGCACATGATAGGCGGATGGGAGTCATAAATGGCTAAAAACCCTGTATTTGATGAAACCTACCGCCGTTACCTGTCTGAATTTGCCTGCCTGGATATTAAAAAGCGCGCCCCGGTACTCGGAGTTGAACCAGACGGAGACGGTGTTTTGGTCCGGTTTTTTACCGAAATATACCGGGTATCCCAACAGGGGGTCACGGGCCCGAACGGCAGACGCCCCATCCATGCGGTCAGCGTGGTGCTGCTGAAATATTTTATTCTCTGCCCGCAGGAAACCCCCGAAGATGACCGGTGGGTTTCATACAGGGATTTCAAGGATGCAGCCCCTTTTGTGGGCGCCTTTGCAAACAACACGGAACAAACAATCGCCGATAATTTCTGCGGGGACGCAGACGGTCTTGCCGCGGCGTGCACCCGGCTTGGAGGCACAAAAGCGGATCAGGACCTGCCGTATGACGTGGCCATGCAGGTATATGCCCTTCCAAGGATACCCCTGCTGCTTTTATTCAATGATTCAGACGATGAGTTTTCCTCCTCCTGCTCGGTTCTTTTTGAGCGCCGGGCGGAAAAATTTCTTGACATGGAGTGTCTGGCCATTGTGGGATGGCTTTTTTCCGATTACCTGGAACGTGTGCGCGGCAGGATGGACACTTTTTAGCAATTTTGATTATTTACGAAAAAATTCGAATGGAACCTGAAAATGGCCAAAACTGTTGCTGAAAAAATATTTGACGCTCACCGGGTGGATAACCCGGCAGGGGATATGTATGTGCTGGGCCTGGATGCGGTTTTCTGCCACGAGATCACCACGCCCGTGGCAATCAACGACCTGGTTCGCCGCGGCAAGGATCGTGTTTTTGATCCGTCAAAGATCAAGGCGGTAATTGATCATGTCTCGCCTGCCAAGGATTCCAAGACCGCCATGCAGGGAAAGATCATGCGCGAATGGGCCAGGCGCCACAATATCGAGGATTTTTTCGATATCGGCAGAAACGGGGTATGTCACGCGCTTTTTCCTGAACAGGGCTTTGTGCGTCCCGGCTATACCATTATCATGGGCGATTCGCATACCTGCACTCACGGCGCATTCGGCGCGTTTGCAGCCGGGGTGGGCACCACCGACCTGGAAGTCGGGATTTTAAAGGGCGTTTGCGCTTTTCGCTACCCGCGCTCCTTAAAAATCGAGGTTACAGGCGGGCTGCCCGCAGGCGTGTATGCCAAGGACCTGATCTTATCTGTTATAGGCCGCCTCGGGGTCAACGGGGCAACGGACCGGGTAATCGAGTTTTGCGGCCCGGCAGTGGATGAAATGAACATGGAATCGCGCATGACGCTTTGCAACATGGCCGTTGAAGCCGGCGCCACAAGCGGTATCTGTTATCCTGACATGACCACGGTGGATTACCTGTGGCCCTTTATCAAAGACGACTTCGACGCCCCGGAAGCCGCACTGGCACATTACCGGAAGTTTCTGCCGGATGCCGATGCGCAATATGATGATATCGTGCAGATAGATGCCGCAGGACTTTCTCCTCAGGTCACCTACGGCTACAGGCCGGACAACGTGTCGCCTGTCTCGCAAATGGAGGGCACGCCCGTGGACCAGGTCTATATCGGATCATGTACCAACGGCCGGCTCGAAGATCTGCGGGTGGCGGCAAGTGTGCTTTCCGGACACCGGATCAGCGACTCGGTGCGGGCTATTGTTTCGCCGGCAACCCCGGAAGTTTATCGCGGCGCCCTGGATGAAGGCATTATTCATACCTTTATGGATGCCGGTTTCTGCGTGGCCAATCCCACCTGCGGGGCGTGTCTGGGCATGTCCTGCGGAGTGATTGCAGAAGGCGAGGTGTGCGCTTCGACTACAAACCGCAATTTTTACGGACGTATGGGAAAAGGCGGTACAGTTCACCTGATGAGCCCGGCAACGGCTGCTGCAACTGCCATTGCAGGCCATATAACCGATTCCACGCTATATGAAAAATAGACACAGGGGATAGAAAGAAAATGCAAAATTTCGGCGGCAACGTTCTGTTTCTGGACCGCTCAGACATCAATACAGACGAGATCATCCCTGCCCGGTATCTTACCGAGGTTTCCAAGGAAGCCTTAAAGCCTCATCTGCTTGAGGATCTTAACCTGGAAGGCTTTGATCCGAAGGTCGATATAGAAGAAAAACAAGTCATTGTGACCCGCTCGAATTTCGGTTGCGGCTCTTCCAGGGAGCATGCGCCCTGGGCACTGGAGCTAAACGGCATCCATATAGTCATTGCCGAAAGTTTTGCCCGCATCTTCAGGCAGAACATGTATAACTGCGGCATGCTTGCCATTGACCTGCCCCGAAATTTTGTTGACAGGTTATTTGACGAATTTTCCGCGTTTGATACAGAGATTTATGCCGATGTTGAAAAAAGCGTGCTCAAGGTTCGGGGCGGCGGCAGGGAAGCTGAAATACCGTTTTCCATATCAGAATTTGACCGGGCCCTGGTGGCGGCCGGCGGGTGGGTGGAATATGCGGATTCCCATTACTGATGGTATTGTATGAAACGATTTGAAGAGTTGTTTGAAGAGCTTTCCCAAAAGCTCCGCGACCGGGATCCGGAATCCGGGACCGTGCAGCGGGTGGATCAGGGTGCCCACGAGATCGGCAAAAAGTTGCTTGAGGAAGCCGGCGAGGTATGGATGGCGGCATCACATGAAAACAGGCAGC
>JAGXLE010000130.1 GCA_018334855.1 Desulfobacterales bacterium
TCGGAAATAGGCTTCCTTTCCAGGGCTTTTAATCCCGGTTTTAAATTCTGTTCCCTGGTAGCGCTTCCCCCTGATACCCGAGCTTATCTCCAGGGAGTCAAAACCCCTTTGGGCAAGCATCTGCGCCGCCCGGCAGCCTTCGGCAAACTCAAGCCCGCCTTCAAAGCCGTCCTCTACCCCGATCTTTGCCAAAACCGGGTAATTTTCACCGACCTTTGCCCGAATATGATTATATATCTCATGATGGAACCGCAGCCTGTTTTCAAGGCTGCCGCCCCACTTGTCAGTTCGCCGGTTTGTATACGGAGAGAGAAACTGGGCAGGCAGGTAGGAATGGGCGGCATGGAGCTGCACCGCGTCAAACCCCGCGGCCTGAGCCCTTTGGGCCGCATCTCCGAAAGAGGCGATAATTTCATGTATTTCATCTTCGGCCAGGCTTCTGTAAGGTCTTGTAAAATAAGGATCCTCCGCCACTGCCTGCGAGGGGCCGGCGGCATCCCTGTTCTGTGTTTTTAAAAAGCCTTCAGCCTCCCTGCCCGCGTGAAAAAGCTGCACTGCAATTTTTGCCCCCTTTGCATGCACGGCATCCGTAAGCTTTTTAAGGCCGGCAATGCGGCCGTCATCTGCAATGGAATTCTGAAAAGCCGAAATCTGTCCCGAATCATGAACGTATGCAATACCTGTTACAATCAGCCCTGTGCCGCCAGAGGCCAGCCTGTCAAACAGATCAATCTGCATCTGCGTCACATCACCGTTTTTATCCGCACACCCGTCATAGGTGGCTGACCGTACAAAACGGTTGGGCACGCACATACCGTTTATTTCAACTGTTTCGAAAAGAATGCTCATTTTCTGCCCTTTTCCTGCTGCTTATGCATCCGCCTTGCTGTTAAAAGTCAGAAGCCTGCGCCCCCCGCTTTCGGTCTCTGTAAACATTCCCGCTTCAATAAGCGTGTTTACCACCTGGTTAAGGGTGCCCACGTCCACGTCTTCTGTTGACATACGGGAAAGGATTCCTATCACTTCCTCTTTTGTTCTTGCATTGCCGTCTCCGAACTCTTTGTTGATGCTTTCCTGCAGCCTGGAAAATCCGGGGCCTTCCGTGTATCGCTCGTCTGCAGCCCGGGGATAGAGGATTTCTCTCGGAGATCTGCGCCTCTCATAGGCCTTTGACTTTCTTCGAATCTGCAAACCCCGCATCACAAAGGCAGCAAAAAAGATGAAAAACATTGCCCCGAATCCCTCGATCATCACAATAAAGGGCATATGCGGGTAGGCCGTGGCCGAAAGCGCCGTGGCACAGCCGAAAAGGCCGGTGGCAATCGCCAGAAAAAACGCCCCCCAGAAAAACGCATGATCCGACTCCCTGATCGCTGAAACCGGAAGAAGATCCAGGCTTGCCTCCGGAGAGATCAGCAGATTCTCAACCTCCGCGATGTTAAATCCCTGCTTGCTTGACATGACAGGCCTCCTTTTACCTACAAAAATTTTGTTTCCGGAAATTACAGGTTTAATTGAAAAAAGAAAAACAACATGTTTGTTATTAACATAAAAACCTTTCTTAGGCATTCTATATTTTTGGATGCCTGATTAACCACAGAGCGGCTTCAGGTTATATCTGAAACGATTCTGGTGCAATCACTTTTCGTGCAAGTCAAACAACACTCATGTAAACTGGAAACCGGTTTAAAAACTCATTTGACAGACTTTGTTTTGCCTTATATGTAAAACCTGTTTTTTACGAAAAGCCGTTTATCTCTTATTTTTCCAATAATGTCTAATTTTAAGGAGGTTTCTGCATGATCAAATCAAGATTCTGTGATCTTCTCGGGATCAAGTATCCCATCATCCAGGCAGGCATGGGCCCTTTCAGCAACAACAACCTCTGCGCTGCCGCGGCCAATGCCGGAGTGCTCGGACTGCTTTCCACCAGCGGTCTTTTCCACAAGCATGACCAGCCCTGGATTTATAACGCCTTTGTGGACAGCGGGGAAGCCGACCGCGAAGACGAGATGGGCACGGCGCTTGAAAAGGTTTTAAAGCGCACCCACCGCCTGGTAAAAGACAATGGCGGAGTATTCGGCCCCAATGTCATGGTATCGGCCGAACTGATAGAGCAGGCAAATACCATGATCGATACCGCCATAAAGGTGCGGGAGGAAAACCCGGACATGAAAAACACCCTCAAGGTGATGTATACCTCGGCCGGCGATCCCATGGGCTGGGGTGAGAAAATCAAGGGTGCGGGCTTTACCTGGATTCACGTTGTTCCGTCAGTCAGGGCCGCCATGCGCTGCAAAAAAGCCGGCGTTGACGTAATCGTTGCCTCAGGCCATGAAGGCGGTTTTCACACCCACTGGGAGCCACTCCACTCGATGGTCCTCTTCCCGGCGGTGGTTGAGGCCGTATCAGACGAAAACACCCTCGTGCTCGGAGGCGGCGGAGTCTCGGACGGCAAATCCATAGCGGCATCCCTTGCCCTGGGAGTTGACGGGGTACTGATGGGGACCCGCTTTCTCGCAACGCAGGAAAGTGATTTCCATGAGATCTGGAAGCAGGCTGTGGTTGAGGCCGGAGACCGCGGGACTCTTATAGCCCGGGGATTTGTCGGACCCGCCAGGTGGCTGAGAAATCCCCGAAGCGAAGAACATGCCCAAAACACTCTTCAAATGTCACCAGGGGTTTTCCTGGGCAAGCCCGATGACTACAGCACCATAGATATGTCGCTGATCAACTTCGAAATCGAATCAATTAAGGCTGTCTACGAAGGCAACAAGGAAAAGGCTCTCATGGCCGCTGGCGAGTGCGCCCAGCGTATCAGCGAGATGCCCAGGGTAAGTGAGCTGGTTGAAAAAATAGCTCGGGAGGCCGAAGAAGTCATAGCAAACATGCCCAAAAATTTTCTGGCATAACCTAATTCGGGTAATTCGATAATTCGGCAGGGATTGTAGAGCAGCGCGGATATTGGACTTCTATGAAAATCTTTTTTTGCGCTCTTGCAAAATTGCACTTTGCTGCCCTGACGGCGGTGCGAAAAAGCGGGTTTCCGAGCGGAAATTGAGGCCCGAAGAGGCTCCTGGAGCGAGGAAACTCCTTTTTCGCGCCGCCGATCAGCCAGGGTGCTTACGGATTTCCTTTCTGCAAAAATGCCGCCCTGTCGGAATAAACAGCTTTTTACGAAGCCATCGTCATTCAAATATAAATGTCGTTCCCACGCTGTTTAGCAGGAATGAATCAGGCATCTGTTCTGCGAACTGATTTATGGCTTTCCATCCGGTGCAGTGCATGGGCGCAACGAAATCAGGGCCGATCTTTTTCATTTCTGAAATGGTCGGCTCAATTACCCGCTCGTTATCACCGGCCAGGTGGAAGCCGCCGAGTACCCCGTGGACCCGGTCCTCACCAGTGATCTTCCGGAGATGTTGCACCGTATTGATAATTCCGGCATGAGAACATCCGCCAATAACCACCAGCCCCTTGCCTTTCACCAGAATTGCAAGCGCCTGGTCGTCGCGGAACGGGTCTGCAATCCACTCTCCGTCAATTTCGGCTTCCATGCCCGGCATGCCTTTTTCAAAATCCGTGGTGCGTTCCACTTCGCCTGATACCAGGATCAAATCAGAGGCTATGGTTCCGGCCCCCGCCCTCTTCTGCAGGCTCGCCCCGACTTCTTCCAGGGCGGTCTCATTCAGCCCGGGCATGTCGGACTGTATTTGCCCCTTGCTGTACCGCCTGGGGACAAAAGCTTCGGGGTGAACGTAGACCGGCATCTGCTCACGGTTTAACTGTAAAAACCCCGCAAGCCCGCCGAAATGATCAAAGTGCCCGTGGCTCAAAACCACGGCCTCGATGTTTTTGCTGTGCACCCCTATTTCTTCCTTCGCCACAGCCCGGCTGGATGCCAGCATCCGCGCATTATGCATCAGGCAGGTATCTGAAATGCCGGCATCAAACAACACGATGTGCTCTTCTTCCCCGCATACCACCCTGATCAGGCAGGAAAAACCAGGTTCGGCCATAGGGGCATTTGGCGGCAGAGTTCGCATGCGCTTTACGCCTTCTGAATCGGCAAGAAACAGGTCACTGTAATTATCGACCAGCACACAGATTTCAGCCCGGTCGGCTTCTTTTAACTCAATGTCATTCATTGCAGAAACCTCCTCGTTTCCTTCGGGGAAAATTCCCGGTTAATAAATACCTAAATTGAACGATTTTCAAGTTTGCCGCAGATACAAGGAAGATGCAGACGAGCTATAGGGCGACTATGCGAGGCTGCATCTGACGCAGTAGATGCGGCAGAATTGGAAATCCCGGAGGGTTTCAGATTTTTAAATATAAATGGATATAATCCTTTACAAAATCATGTTTTTAAAAATCTGAAACGCTCAATTTAGGAAATAAAAAAGAGCCAATGAGCAGAGTATATAAATATTGTGTAAAAACAAACATCAATATTATGCAATATATCCGATTTGCCGATCCTGTTGCAACTGGTTAAAATTAATAAATCCGGCGGATATATAAATTACGAATTCGACCTGTCCCCCGAATTACAACCAAATTGCTGATTTGGCATTACCGGTCTCTATATGCTATGGTCAAACAAAAATGCCGGTCTGTTTCACATGATTTAATATAAGGAGGTCTATAATGAATCGGCAGGAATCCGATTCCGGCGTGCAAATTGTCCGCACCACGTCTACCTATGACTGCGGCGGACGCTGCCCGCTGAAACTCCACGTAAAAGACAACAAAATTCTTCGCGTGGAGGGCGACGACGCGCCCGAACCCCATCAGCTAAGAACCTGTCTTCGCTGCCGCGCCTACAAGCAGTACGTGCATCACCCGCAAAGGTTTCTCTACCCGCAAAAGCGCGTGGGCGAACGCGGGGAAGGCCCC
>JAGXLE010000131.1 GCA_018334855.1 Desulfobacterales bacterium
ATGATTTTTTGCATACATGGGCCGAGGATTTCCTGTAGATTTTTTTAAGATAATTTTTTTCCCGTTTTTTCCGCTGAATTCTGACCTGCCCTGCCAGCCTGCCATGCAGTAATTGATTATTCTGAGGCCATTTGCGCTTTTTAACATAGGCCTCAAACGCATCGGGCAGCAGATAGTCAAATCGAACGGAAAACTGGGCAAAAA
Source organism: Desulfobacterales bacterium (assembly GCA_018334855.1). Taxonomy (GTDB): domain Bacteria; phylum Desulfobacterota; class Desulfobacteria; order Desulfobacterales; family Desulfosalsimonadaceae; genus Desulfosalsimonas. Next base: position 205 of record JAGXLE010000131.1, read on the forward strand.
ACGCCGCCAGGTTTTTAAGGCTTCTGTCCTTGGAAAGAGGTTTTCCCCTGCTGCGGATATTAACTGAGGCCCCGTCTATCGCGTAGAGCAAACCGCCTGAAATCATAAAATTGCCGGGATGTGCATCATTGTGGATCAATCCCGCCTCATGCATGGCTGCGGTAGCAGAGGCAAGGCTTTTTAAAAGCCTGCTGCGCTGTTCATCGCTTTCTGCCTGCTGCCAGGCATCAGTGAAATCAAGCCCTGGATCAATTTTGCTGAAAACAAGGGCGGGCCCGCCAAAAGGCTTCAGCCGGCCTTTGAGCAGAATCTGCGGCGCAGCAATTCCTGCTTCCTTTAAGGCAAGATTGCCCCTTTCTTCCCGAATGCAGTGTCTTTCACTCCTTTTTTTATCCAGAAAGAATTTAACGACAATTTCTTCCCCGTTTTTTTCGCCTCCACAAACCAGACGCCTCCCGGGCAGGTTTCTCAAAATCCGGTTACAAGTCAATTCCTCCTCACCGGAATCCGAGTGCAGGCGCACCTTAAACGGCGTACTGACGCTGCGGCCGGCTGATATCAGAAAGGAGCCATCTGCAGCGGGGATCTCATTCAAACCGCTTTATCCTTGTATTACTGGTCAAGGGATTGGTCTTCCTCCAGCTCCTTTATCCATTTCTGGCTCAGGAACCTGGAGGTTCTGGCTTCAAGCTTTTTCTGTTTTCTTTGGTAGCGAAGCGGTTTTTCCTTGCGAACAGCGGCGGTGCCGTGGGCAATATGGGCGACTTTTGACCGCATCTCCTGGAGAGGTACCATTCTTGTCTCAAAGCCGGCATTCCAGAGCTGCGTTGCTATGGAATACCCCCCTCCCGAGGCAAGCCCCCCCTGAGCCTCCCGGATAGGGGTGAACTGTAGATTGTTGTCAATTATTACATCCCGCCTGTACATGGCGCAGTAATCCCTTGGATAATGACCTGTCTTCCAGCCGACATTTTTTTCCATGCCCGCCATCTGCTTAAATTTTTTGACCATGTAGCGGGTCGCCCTTTTCTGGAAGGCATAAACCGGATTTTCCATATGCAATTTCCAGGCTCCGGCTGCGGCAATGGAAGGGCTTGCGGTGATCTCCCTTAACATGGGATCGAGCCAGCCATCTTCCTTGACAAATACATCCGAATGCATTGTTACGTAGTAATCGCCTGTCGCATGCGAAATTCCGTAGTCCCACGCTGTAAAAACATTTCCGGGCCAGTTTGTGTGGACTTCCTCAGGCCGCTCCAAAAGCAGGATCCAGTTCAGGGATCTCAGGTAATCAAGACTTTCATCCTTTGATCCGTTGTCAACAACTATCACCTGAAGATCGTAGTTTTCGGAATGTTTGCGGACAGGTCGCAGACATATGCTTATATATTTTTTTACCTGCCAGTGTGGTATGCATATGGTGATTTTGGGCCGCGTGTCATTCATCTGGCTCTTCTCCGGGTTTGGCTGAATGCGGGTTCTGCATCAGCTTTAAAAGAAAAAATTATCATCCTGCGCTTCCTCCAGGTCCTCGACGGACCTGTCCGAATTTATAAAATCCTCCATCCACCAGTTTACATGGTTGTAGAAACAGGCTATGCGGTCGCATTCCTTTTCAGCGTCAAAGGAGGCGATTGAGCGCCTCAGTGATTCAAGGGTCTCAGTAAATTTTTCTTCTCCTGCATACCCGTCTGATTGGGCGATTTTTGCACTTTCAACCCCCCTGAAGGCCGGACAGTGAAATATGCCGTCCGGAGCAAGAACAGAATTAAATACCTGCATATGGCAGGTTCCGGGCTGTTTTTTCATTTCATGGACCCGGTGATCAAGCATTGCAATCAGATTTACGCTTTCAAGCACTTTTATACGATCGCCTGCGGCGCTTCTGGCATCCGAGAGCCCCTTTTTTACATCATCTATGATCTGCTGCTCCTTTTCCCTGTCGACACTGTCGAGAAGAGTTTCCTTGTGCAGATCAGGAAGCCTTATAAGGCAGGGTTTAAAGGAGATATAATCAAAGCCGTAATCTGCTGCAAGCTTTGCCGCCCCGCTCATTTCGTCAATATTTGCGGCAAGCGGAACCCCGTTTAAGCTCAGGCCCTCCCACATGATCACAAATGAATAGCCAATGGATATGTCAGGGTTGACCGTTTTTATTTCACGGGCTTCTTTGAGTATGTTTTCTAAAACAGCCCCTTTCTTCGGCCGGTGAAGCCTGTCAAAGGTTCCCTGGGTTGCAGCATCCAGAGACAGCCTTACCCAGTCGTGTTTTTCAAGCAAAGACGCCGTTTCTGTCACCCTTTCCAGTTTTGAGCCGTTGGTTACTATTCCGAGCTGAAGCCCCCTGTCTTTAATGTATCTGACAACTTCTCCGAAATGTTTGTACAGGGTAGGCTCTCCGCCCCCCAGAAGTATTACCGACAGCAGACCATGGGATTTTAAGGTATCAATGCTTTTTTTTACATCTTCTAAAGGCAGATACCCGCCGGTATTTATTATTGCCGAATCCACGCAGTGCGGGCAGGCAAAATTACAGGCAGTGGTAAGATCCAGGTTGATGGATGGAGGCGCCATATCAGGAACTGAATGCATGGTTCCATTTTTCCTCATGCTGCGCTGCCACCCGGCATACTTCTTAAATCCCTCTATTACGGAAGACTGCCTTAATTTCGAACTAAAGTCATGCTCCCTGTGTTTTGAGCTGCTCATCTCATTCCTCTATATCTTTTACTGTTTCGAACCCGTCATTTATTTTTTTGAGCAAAATGGCATTATTTATTATATGATCCCCGCCCACCTGCGGCTCGCGGTTTTCTTCCACAGCGGAAATAAAATCGCGCACCGAGAGCTCCAGGGGATCGCTGATCTGCATGGTTTTGCCGGAATATCTGAAAAAAATGTCATATGTATCCACATCCAGCACCCTTTCAACAATTCTGCCGTTAAATCCATATGAAAACTCCCTCGGCTGGCAGTCAGTCCTAACAAGTTTGACATGGCTCCGGCATAAACCCGAGGCGGAAGCATAATTGAATTTGATTTCCATTTCTTCGTTTTTTTCCTCATCGGCTCTATAGAACAGATGGTAAATATCTCCCGGGCCGAAAACCCGGTACAGAATGCTCAGGGCATGAGGGATAGAATCGGAGATCATCTCCCTTCCCGAAGCCATGGGCGACATCCGGATAAAAAAGGTTTCAACGGATTCCGGACCCACCGGGCCGCAGAGTTCTTCATAAAAGGGTAGTGAAAACGGCCATTGGCAATTCATGGCTATTTTCAGGTGATTCCGACCGGCTTTTTCAAACAGGGGATCAAGCAGTGACACCGGATCGCCGCAGTTTTTATCCGTGCGGACAAAGGGCTTTTCGCAAAATACATGGACTCCCTGTTCAACACATTTTAACAGATATTCATAGTGGGTCCGCGCAGGAGAAGCTATTACAACGGCATCAGGGCTCTTTTCCTTTATCATGACCGAAAAATCAGAATACGCAACCGCCCCTGCTCCATAGGATTTCAGGGCGGAAGCAGCCTCCTGTGCTGTAGCTTGTGTTGTACCCAGAACCGATACAATCTCTGCGCCGTTTTTCTGAAAATATTTTCCAATATATTGCCCGATACCGTTTCTTCTTCTGCCTGCGCCTATTATAGCTGTTTTCATTGTTTTTTGTTCTGTAACCAAAACCGATTTTTCAGAAAAATTATAAATATATGACAATAAACGATTATCATGTCAAGATTATGAAGTTTGCCGCAGTCAGACGGTGGTTTGCGAAGCTGCTCCTCACTGTCATTGCTCCTGGCTTATAAGCTCTGAGAAATACCTTATCGTTCGTTTAAGGCCGGTTTCCAGATCAACGCCGGCCTTCCAGCCCAGCAGCTCCCAGGCGCGGGTAACATCTGGTTTCCTCCGTACAGGGTCGTTTTCCGGAAGAGGTTTGAAAACAATTTCCGTATTTCTGCCCGCGATCTCCATAATTTTTCTGGCCAGGTCAATCACCTCTGTCTCCTGGGGATTTCCCAGATTGACAGGGCCGGTGGTTCCGTAGTCCGTATTCATCATGCGGACCAGGCCTTCGACCATGTCGTCAACATAGCAAAAGGACCTGGTCTGGGTCCCGTCACCGTAAATGGTTATTCCCCTGTTGCAAAGTGCCTGGAGCACGAAATTGCTCACCACTCTGCCGTCGTCGGGATGCATCCTGGGACCGTAAGTATTAAATATGCGCACGACCTTGATATCCACCCCGTGCTGGCGGTAGTAGTCAAAAAAAAGGGTTTCTGCGCATCTTTTGCCCTCATCGTAGCAGGAACGCGGGCCGATCGGATTTGTATTTCCCCAGTATTGCTCGGGCTGCGGATGTATAGCGGGATCCCCGTAAACTTCACTGGTGGAGGCCTGCAGGATCTTTGCCTTTAATCGCTTGGCCAGGCCCAGCATGTTGATGGCGCCGTGTACAATGGTTTTTACCGTCTGAACAGGATCTAACTGATAGTGTATCGGAGATGCAGGGGAAGCCAGGTTATAAATTTCATCTACCTCCACGTAAAGCGGAAAAGTAATATCATGGCGCATGATTTCAAAGTAGGGATTGTTAGCCAGGTGGGCTATATTGCCCTTGCGGCTTGTATAAAAGTTATCCGCGCAGATTACTTCATGGCCGTCATTTAGCAGGCGCTCACAAAGATGG